>NZ_BBTF01000014.1:0-83802 GCF_000876115.1 Acinetobacter sp. NBRC 110496 | reverse complement strand
TATGGGTATGCATATTAGTGAGAAAGATGCAGCATGACAAGTCTTTCGTATAAAAAAATCAATCAACTGAACACATAATATTCAAATCACGTATTGATGTTTATTTTTACGGCAAATCAAGGTTGTTTAGACAGTTTTTTGCCGCTAAGACTGAATTAAAACGTTGTTTAACATGCTTTTGGGTTAACCCTTTCAATAAAGGAAGAAAAACCTCAAATTCAGTTGGAAGCTGAATATGTAGCTGTTGGCAATGCAAAACGGCCCAGTCGTGATAAGTCTTTGCCTTTAATCGTGATTGAGCCAACCATTCATACACAATGATACCCAAAGCATAAAGATCACTTTGAATGCTTTTGCCTGCCCCGTGAAAAAGCTCTGGTGCCATATAATGTGGCGTTGCATCTAAAGTCTGGATGGGTTGTTCTGCTCTAAAAGATTGCTCAAAATCAATCAACCGGCATGTGTCTTCATATAAACGGAAATGTTCAGTCTTCAAGTCAGCATGAATCCAGCCTGCTTGGTGCAAGGCATCTAATACATCTAATGCACTTATAATCTTTTGTTTTACTACTTCAATATCATTGATTACCGTGATATCACTAAAAAATGCATCTGAATTGACAGTTAACAGCCCCTGCTCAGCTCCTCCAAGATCTAAGCCTGTTGCAATATGGCTTAATTGAATCACTTGATAGGGCAATAAAAACAATTGTAGCGCCTGAGCAAATTGCTGATAGAACACGAGTTCCCGTAGAAAGGCCTGTTCTAGAAGCGGATGAGTCCCCAGCTTATGAAATTTAAGCCAATAACGTTCTTGATTGATTTGAAAAATATAGACACGCCGCCCAAAGGCATAGCTTTGCGCTTTTATTGTTAAACTTAAATCTTCAAGTTGAATGTTGGGATTAAAGATCCACGTAGTAAAACTCATTCTGCTGCTTTTCGTCCTGCTTTCGCAATGATGTTAAACAATGCTCAATCGTTTTACCAATCCGTGCATGGATTTCAATCGAGGCAATTTTCGGCCAAGTTGCCCGTTCACCTTCTTGTTGCAATACTTTAAACAGTTTCGGGCGCGGATTTTTTAGCATATAGCTATAGTGTCGTAGCCCATATCTGGCAATAATATTGACATCGCCATAGTAGCGTTGCCCTAAAATCCCATAGCCATGATCGAGCATACGGCGAATCGGGAAAAAACTCCCCATATAGCTGCGGGTTAAATCCATGACATCCATCGCAATGGTTTTACCTTGATGGCGAATAATTCTTTCTGGCCAACTCAATACATCTCGACGAAATCTTTCTGAATCACTCTGCATAAACGGCACGATATGTGGATTCACCTGACTGGCAATGGTGTAATTAATATTATATAGCCGAGCCATTTTCTCCTGCGGAAAATCACTACGCATACTGCCATCCACCCATTTGGTATTGGCGAGATACGGCGTATGCTGTCCATCATAGCGCTTACTGGTCAAATGCACAGGTGGAAATAATACAGGCACCGCACAAGAAGCCAATACTGCACTCCAGACCAATACATTCGGTGCAGTTAATGCATTCATAATGCGTGGGTTTTGTGCGGTGTTGTAAGGCGCAATCACAATATTAATATGGCGTTTCGACTGTTTGTATGCTTCGGCAAAGGTGACATCACCCAAGTTCTGCATCAGGAATTTTTTTAAATACATCACATCTGCAACACCGCCACGGCCCCGAACCAGTTCACTGATTTTTCTGAACTTAAATGCATCACTAAAAAAATGTTCACCTTGCAGCAATTCAGGCACTTTATCGGGTGTGGAAACCCCCAGCATACCGGTCATGATCGCCCCTGCACTTGAGCCAGATAAAACTTGCGGCATCAGGTCTTGCTCTAAAAGTGCCTTACAGACCCCAGTATGAAATAAACCCAAAGTGGCACCACCAGAAAACATTAAAGCAGGTTGGCCATAGGCTTTTTGGCATTCCTCAAAAAACTGAATTTTCTCTTTTAACTGGAACGTAATACATTCACTCGAAGCCAAGTAACGTAAACAGTCACTCATTTCTTCAACATAATTTTCAATAATTTTCTTCGTGCCAAAATAGGTTTCGGCAAATAGCATCGGATGTCCAATATTAGCAAAGTCATAAGACAGCCCTTCTCTTAATACATAGATCAGATCAAGCGTCCGATGCTGGGTTCGATATTTTTTTAATAGGTTATAGCGTTTAGAGAGTATTTCTGCATCAAAATAAGGCGATTCATTGTCATATTTCCAGGCCTCTTTGCCCGACTCTTCATCCAGTTTTAGTGCAATGTCTTTCCATTCATCATATGAGCTGGTATGTCGTAAGCGTTCTTGCAACACATCAACTCTATACGACTGATATGTATTCTTTTTTTCCTGAACTCTATTGAACATTTGCAATCCCGATTTTCAGCTTATTTTTTGTATTCTTGCACCTATACAATGCAAAAAGCCGCAGCAACAATCAAGGGTAAAATCGATTTATTTCGATATTTCTGATGATATTTTCTTTATTTCCGTAATAGCAGTGATAGTATCCCTATTCATCATTGAGTTTGGTTTATATTTATGGCTATCCTTGATTTACCCGAGTCTATTCTTCAATCTTTATCCAGCGTATTAACACAGCTGCAGCAAACGCTGCCTGCACTAAAACAACCCACTGATTTTTCCGCAATTGCTTTCCGTTGGGAAAATCAACAGTTGGTTGCAATACAGCAGCCTAAAGAAATGCATCTTGAAGATTTAAAAGGAATTGACCGCCAAAAAGACAAAATCATTCAAAATACGCTGCAGTTTCTGAATGGTTTACCAGCCAATGATGTATTACTGACAGGTTCTCGCGGTACAGGGAAATCATCGATTGTACGTGCCCTACTGACTCAATATTCAGCCCAAGGGCTACGTTTGATTGAGATTGAACGCGATGATTTGTCGGATTTACCCAAGATTCAAAAGCTGATTGAACATCGTCCTGAAAAATTCATCGTCTATTGTGATGATCTGGCTTTTAATGCTGAAGATGAAAATTACCGCAGCTTGAAAAGTGTGCTGGATGGTTCTTTACAATCAGGTTCAAGTAACTTCATTATTTATGCCACCAGTAATCGCCGCCACCTGCTACCTGAATTTATGCATGAAAATACCCCTGTGCGTAAAGTCGATGTACCGCAATATACCGAGTTGCATCCGCAGGAAGCAATTGAGGAAAAAATTTCACTTTCAGATCGTTTTGGCCTATGGTTGTCTTTCTACCCAATGGATCAGCAACTCTATTTAGCAATCGTTGAACACTATATTGTGAAGGCCAATTTGGACTATAACGATCTGGTTCGTGGTGAAAGTTTGAAGTGGTGTCAGGCTCGTGGCCAACGCTCTGGTCGTGCTGCTTACCAGTTCTCAAAACATTGGATTGGTTCACAAAATCTAGAAAAATTACCCCATAAAATAAGTCCGTAATTGTCCTCAAAAGCTGTGGTTTTGTCCTCATTTCCGCTTAGCACTGGCAATTGTTTTTCATACCCTAGCTTTCACAGCATGGATTGAGTCTAGGAAACCAGATGAAGAAACAATTGCCACCAACCTCCCTGACCAGCAAAATCATGGGCAAAAGCTTATTGCTTGCACAAGGTACGCTCGATAAAGCCGTCAAATATTCTACCCTTCCGTTTTCGGAACCTGAAATTATCCGCCCACGTACAGAAGAAAAATTTTATACCTGGACGCATTATGGAGTTTTCTTTCCACTGCTCCCAGAACCTCATCGTTATTTAAATATTATGATTTTGTTGGGTACGCCTGGCGCATTGGCTTTTGACCATGATGACATTACTGTGGGTGACCCGAGAAAAACCGCAACTTTCTTTTCTAGCACGGCTGCTGTAGATGAACATCTGTTAAAAGCCTACATCATTCCAGAAGAAACCAATATCCAAGACAATGGCACATTGATCGAACTTGGCGAAGAAGTTTCTATTCAAGGCACATTACCGAATATTCATCTCAAAGGCAGCTATCATGGGCTCAGCTTTGAGTTTGATTTGGATGTCACAGACCAAATTTCATGGTTTATTAAAACCCCGATCTATGATCATTTTAGTCTATTGGCGAACTTTAAAGGTCAGCTTGAGTATCAAGGTAAAACCACCCCTGCCGAAGGCTTATGTACTTATGAATATGCCCGTGCAGCAGGTGCACATGGCGTGGTGAAAAAACTCCTGCCTGAACCCTATAAATTGCCTTTAGACTTTTTCACTTATCAAATTATTAATTTAACCGAGACCACCCAGTTACTGCTCACCAAAGCCGATATTCTGGGGCAACCTGCGGCCTATAGTCTGCACGTCCGTCATACCGACCAACCAGCAGAACTCTATACCAAGGTTGAATTTAAGGTGATTGCCCATCAAGTTGATGATTATATTTCCCCGAGCGGCAAGAAAATGCGTTTACCGCAACTGTTCTCTTGGTCAGTCAAAGATGATGCTGATCAAAAGGTTCTCGAGATCACTGCGGAAATTGATAGCCCATTCCGTTATGGTCATGGTGTTGGTTATGCCAGTGCTTATACCTTCACAGGGGAATATTTAAATAAACCCGTTCAAGGTCGTGGTTATATCGAATATGTGGATGTAGAAGATCAGAACGCATTTAAACAATAAAAAGCAGTAAGCCTTTGGTACTTGATCAAAGGCTTACTGTTATACGATAAGAATAATAGTACGAACAACATTTAATCTGCTGTTGGATTAAATGCATCGATCATTTGCTGAATCGATGCCTTGATCTGCGCTGCTACGTTTGCATCATAACCTTCCACCAAAAAGCGACTAATCAATCCTTCAATTAAGGTATAGCTTACTTCAATCAACATCTCTGCCTTTGGATAAGCATGCAGATATGCTGTGATTAAGTTTCTAATCCAAACTTTGTGTTGTTTTGACACGGAGATGATCTCTTGATCGCCCAAATGCGACTCAGCGACCGCTCTTACGAACAAGCAACCTTTAAAGTTATCTTCTTGAAACCATAATAAATGCCAATCGATCAGCCTGCTCAACGCCTCTCGTCCTGTTGCATCCGCAACATAATCCAGCAGGCTGTTTCTAAACTTTTCATCCCGCGCCTTTAAGACGGATTTCACCAATTGATTTTTATTTTTAAAATAGGTGTACATGGTGGTTTTTGAACAGCCAGACTCGTCTCGAATCAGGTCAACCCCCACTCCAACAAAACTATTTTCATAAAATAATTTTTCTGCGGTATGCAAAATTTTATTGGCTGACTTTGACATAAAAATTTACTCAATCAAAATAGTACAGATCTGTACTATTTATGATTTTAGTTTTATTATCGCCGTAAAGCAACCCCGCATAGAGATCACCATGTTATCTTTATTCAACGGTAGAGAACATCTCGCCCCCATGCCCCAATCCATTGATGTCATAAGAAGTCTCATCGGTGGAACATTGAGTATCTTGATCTTAATTTTCCTTAGTAAGCTCACCCACAATCTATTTATCATGGCACCATTCGGTGCAACCTGCGTTATTCTCTATGCGGTATCACAATCGCCTTTAGCACAACCTCGTAATGTGATTTTGGGGCATTTTGTCTCGGCTTTTATTGGCCTACTGTTTCTTAAAGTGTTTGGTGTCTCGACACTGAGCATTGCGCTGTCTGTTGGCTGTGCCATCGCAGCCATGCAAATTTTGCGCTGTGTGCATCCACCCGCTGGCGCAAATCCATTAGTAATTTTACTGACGGCAGATACCATTCAATATCATTGGAGTTTCTTATTCTTCCCTGTGCTCTTAGGCTCAATTGCATTGGTGCTGGTTGCATGGCTGGTCAACAATCTAAAATCCGAGAAGAAATGGCCTGTGTATGGATTGGCTTTTATCCACAGTAAAAAGAATCTTCAATAAATCCTGATCGATTAAAGCCTGATCCATACGCTTTAATCGATTTCCTTTTATCAATCCAACTTAAATAAATAGAACGCATAAACTTTTGCTTGCAAATAATTTACTTTTCCATAAAAATAGGTAGGTCGGTATACATAAATATATTTTCTTATGAGCTCAAAATCAGCAAAACAAAAAATTCTGGATGCAGCAGCAACCCTGTTTTATAACGATGGCATCAGTAACACAGGCATCAACAGCATTACAGAGAAAGCCAATGTCGCCAAAATGTCGCTGTACAATAACTTTGCGACTAAATCAGACTTAATCACCTGTTATATCGAAGCCCGTCATCAGGAATGGCTGGATTTATACGAAAAAAGAAAAGTGCAAATCCAAACCCCAATTGAGGGTATTTTGGCGGTTTTTGATGCCTATCAGGACCATGCTGAATTTGCCTATGAAAAAGGCTTCCGTGGTTGTGGCTTACTCAATGCAGCCGCCGAATTTCCCGCACATAGTCCTGAACGTTTGGCGGTTAAGCAGCATAAAGATGAAATTGAAGCGATTTTAGCGGGTCATTTGCAGCAACTCAGTATCACCCCACAGCGGGTAAAAGAGCTGGCACTACTGCTTTCATTTATCTTGGAAGGTTCGATTGCTCGTGCTGGTTTAGAAAGCGCCAGTGATAAAGTATTTGCCGCTAAACACATGGTTCACAACCTCTTAGAACAAGAGGTTGCAAAGTGAAGAGTACTTCTGTAAATCTCAGTTCTCATTCTGGCTTTATTGCAGTTTTAGTCGCTTCTATTTTATGGGGTACTACAGGCACAGCCGCCTCTTATGCGCCCAATTTAAGCCCCTTAGCCATTGGTGCAATCGCCATGGGTGGTGGTGGGTTATTACAGGCCTTATTGGCCTATAAAAATATCCGCAGCCATTTACCGCAAATTCGCTCTTACTACCCTTTGCTACTGATTGGCATGGTCTCGGTTGCGATTTACCCATTGGCATTCTATTCGTCAATGCGTATGGCAGGGATTACCATTGGTACGGTGGTTTCAATTGGTTCAGCCCCTTTATTTACTGCATTACTAGAAAAATTCTTTGATAAAAAAGCCCTCTCTAAAAAGTGGTTTTTTAGCTTTATTTTCGGGGTTGCTGGTGTCCTCTTGCTCTCGATTGGTGAATCGCACTCGCAAGCAACGGCACAAACGATTGCAACAGAGCAGAAAACCCTTGGGATTATTCTTGGACTGATCGCGGCACTGACTTACTCACTATACTCTTGTGCTGCCAAAAAGATGATTGATCGTGGCGTCGACTCGAAAGCATCTATGGGATTAATTTTTGGTTTTGGTGCTTTAATTTTATTACCGACACTATTTTTTACGGGTTCGAACTTATTTGACGAACCTGTGAATCTGTATGTTGTCACCTATATGATGCTGATTCCAATGTTTCTCGGTTATCTGTTATTTGGTTATGCCCTAAAAACGATTTCAGCCAGTACGGCAACGACACTGACGCTATTTGAACCTTTGGTTGCAGCTTTATTTGCAGTTCTCTTGGTAGGTGAGCAATTAGCACTCATTGGCTGGGTCGGTATGGCCCTGATTTTTGTGTGTCTGGCCGTACTCTCTAAAGCAGATCGTTCACAGCAAATGACTTAGTAATTCGTCTAAGCCATTAAAATCAAAAGTAGTAACATTGCAGTTGTAAAGCTAAAAACAATCATTTTCCCATTAAAACGTAGTGCCTCTTTGGCTGATTTTTTAATGGGTTCTTGTTTTTTTAATCCAATGATTGACAAAATGATGCCGATAAAATTACAGATCACCGAGATGATTAATACCAAGAAAAAGAATAGATGGACAGGTGGCATTTCACAAATCCGATCAGAGGCACATGGGATACTGAGAACATAAATAGAAAACACTGCTGCCACAGCAATAATAATGATACTGAACCATGCAATTATCGTTGCTGCTTTAGCCGACCACATTATTTTACCTTTTTATTTATTATTGAGAATACAAACTAAAATTTGATGCTAACCCACCATTATTAATTATTCTAGGTGCAGAAAAATCGATTTCTCTGCACCGACAAGAGAGCTTAAAGATTAATACTCTTTTGCTAACTTCTCTAAGGTTGTGAGCATTTTTCTCACCACACTTCTTTTATGATGCAACATATTCTTAATATTGCTTGGATTAAAGCCTGTCAATTTTGCGATACCACGACTGGTCATATACTCACCCGTTTTCGCAAAGTGCTTTTCACTTAACTCGGTTTTCGCATTTGAGAATCGAACTGCCAGCTTATAATCACTAAACTCAGACCATGCACCGGTCTTATATTCGTCCGCATCAAAGCTACCCTTCTGCTGAGTAGGTTTTTCGCGCAGAATATTACTCAAGCGGTTAATCACAATCTTTTCTTCACTTTGCTCAATCAATTGATAAAGCTCAGTTTCTTCAAATGGCCGCCCCAAAGCGATATCTTTTCTATATTGTTCAATGACTTTTTCTTTTGATGCAACCTTCTCCTCACCTTTTTGAGTGAGGCAGAGAATCTTAAATAAAGACTCTAATCGGCCACATGTAAAAATATAAGAAATTTTCAACTTACTACTCCATTATGAACGACTGTTCATAAAAATATTTTCAAAAAAATTTTTGACCTATAAATTCACTATAGAGTTCATTTAAAGGCAACTCAAAGTCAGCAACTAACTGCCTTCTTGTCGTTTGTGTAATTTCACCAGTTTTCGGATTCAGCCCCGTTTTTTCAACGTCTTTCCAATAAACACCGGTACCACGCTTTTGCCATGCAGGGAGTTCATTAAAATTAATCTGTTGTGAAAAGAGTAAATCATGCTTTTCTTGACGATTTAATCCTTTCACTTGTTTCGTTGCTTCACCTACGGCATGACCCGATTTTCTTAACATCCAATAGCAGTGAGCATTTAATGCATTTCGATGAGCATCCTCTTGTCTCCAACGGAAATAGTCATCTACTAATTGCGAATTGGGAAAAATACAAACTCGAGCATCAAAAGTAGCAATTTGACCATGCAGAACAGAGAATTTTGCACTGGCTTCACCTGCTAAAATAGAAAGAATTTTACGTTCCTTACGGTTAAAACTTTCATCGCGGTAATGGAATAAAAGAGAAATTTCATCGCTCTGGGTATAACCATAAATGATATTAAAACCACACTGTAATAAATGGGTTGTGGTTTCTACCATTAAATCTCTAAAATGTACATCAAATGGCGCTTCAAATTGCCAGATCTCTTTGGTTAGCCGTGTAAACCCCCGACCATCTAGCCTGACCACAATATAGTTTTCAGGCGGGATACAGAAATCGTAAGCCGTCTCATATTTTCTTAATCTTGTATCTAAATCTTCAAATCTCATTATTGTTCTCTTTGATACAGCAAGCTCATATTAAAGTCATTTTCTTGATCAATTGAAACGCTGTAAATTTCATCAAAACCCTCATTAAGCTCAGGTATTTCTAACTTTTTAAAAGTTGAAATAACCCCAACTCCAGGAATTTTTGCTTTTCCTTCTCGCTGTTCATTTCGTAGTAGTAAATCATCCAAACAACTATCAAAATAGTATGCAATCACTTTAAAGTGGGCATTTTTTGCTTCTTGAACATATATCTTTCGATCTAGTTTGCTCGGATTGGTATTATCAATCACAACTTTCTGTTTTGCTTCTAAACAGGCATTAAACAATATTTTCTCACGATGTCTGGTTTTCAACATATCAAGATTGAGACGAATATGTGTATCAGAGAAATATTGCTTAAAAAATGTTGATTTACCTGAAGCTTGTCCACCGACAAAAATGATAAGTTCCATTTTAGGTCGGCTGTAACTCAGTCATTGGCCATCTTGGTGTTGTCGTCACCGCCAAACCATCATGTTGCCCAGCTTTTAAACGTTGATATCCAGCAAAGGCAATCATGGCGCCGTTGTCTGTACACAATGCAGGCTCGGCATAATAAACTTGAGCCTTGATCTTTGCCAGTGACGTTTCTAATTGCTCGCGCAATCTTAGATTAGCACTCACGCCGCCTGCAATGACCAACCGTTTTAAACCTGTTTGCTTTAAGGTCTTCACTGATTTTTTAACCAGTGTATCAACAACCGCCTCTTGAAAAGAAGCTGCCACATCGGCATCGCGATTTTCTTCACCTAACTTTTTCAGTTGTACAGAAACCGCTGTTTTAAGGCCACTAAAAGAAAAATCCAAACCTTGATGCAAGATTGGTCTCGGGAATTCAAATGCTTTGGCATCGCCCTGTAACGCCAATTTCGCAATATTCGGTCCACCTGGATAAGGTAAATTCATCATTTTTGCGACTTTATCAAAGGCTTCACCTGCCGCATCATCAATGGACTCACCCAATAACTCATATTGACCAATGCCATAGGCAGCCATTAATTGAGTATGCCCACCAGAGACTAATAAAGCCACAAACGGAAATTCCGGTGGAGTTTCCGAAAGTAATGGAGCAAGCATATGACCTTCCATATGATGCACACCAATCGCAGGTTTATTAAATGCAAATGCCAAAGTGCGTCCAAATAAAGCACCTGTCATCAGTGCACCCATCAGTCCAGGACCACGGGTATAGGCAACTGCATCAATCTCTTGTTTTTTAACACCACTTTGCTCAAGCAGTTGATTAATCAAAGGAATCATCTTTCGAACATGATCGCGTGATGCCAACTCAGGGACAACGCCGCCATATTCCGCATGCAATTTAATCTGGCTATATAAAACCTGTCCACGTAAGCCGAGCTCGCTATCATAGAGTGCTAACCCAGTTTCATCACACGAAGTTTCTAAGCCCAAAACAATCATTAAACTGCCTTTACAACGATCAAAAATAATATCGAAGCTATTATAGACTTGTGATCTGAGTTGTAAATGAGTAAAATACTGACCTTCACTTGCGATCTAGTGCAATCGTGCGTTAGATCTTATCCATAATCTTAGAGGATTTTACATGCCACAAGTTAAGTTGAAAGAAGGCGAACCAGTAGACGTAGCTATCCGTCGTTTCAAACGTTCATGCGAAAAAGCGGGTGTTTTAGCTGACGTTCGTAAGCGCGAATTCTATGAGAAACCAACTCAAGAACGTAAGCGTAAAAAAGCTGCTGCAGTTAAGCGTTATCAAAAGAAATTGACTCGCGAATCTGTACGTACTACTCGCCTTTACTAATTAATTTGTGATTGACTGCTGAAGAGACTATGAATACTTTAAAAAACCAGATTACTGACGTGTTAAAAAACTCAATGCGTGCCAAAGATATGGCAACAGTAACGGTTATTCGTGGTGTACAGGCAGCAATTAAGCAAATCGAAGTCGATGAGCGCAAAGAGCTTGACGATGCTCAGGTTCTTGCGGTCATTGAAAAGCAAATTAAACAACGTAAAGAATCGATCAAGGCCTTTTCTGGCGCTGGTCGAGATGATTTAGCTAGTAAAGAACAAGCCGAAGTTGAGATTATATCTCAATTTCTACCAGCAGCTATGACTGAGGAAGAACTTGATTCTATCATTGAGCAAACGATTGCTGCTCAAGAAGCTACTAGCATGAAAGATATGGGTAAGGTGATGAATTCTCTACGTCCGATCATAGCCGGGCGTGCCGATCCTGCACAAGTATCTGCTAAAATTAAAGCAAAATTAAGCTAATCCGCTTAACTCCTTTATATTCCCCTATTTTTTAAATTGGATTCATTTTAACAATGAACCCAAAGTATTTTTATTATTTAAAATCACACTGAACATTATATTTTGCAAGCATTTGCATTTCTTTTGACTCAACCACCTGCTTGATTACATCTTGTTTAGTCATGCTGGCATATTGCGCTGGTAATGATGATCGATTTTTTTCAATCGCATCGGACATATCCTGAATATAACGCTGATTAATCTGACAATACTTTGCTTGCTGCTCAGGGCTAAATTGTGAAGTTTGTGGATTTAGAGTTCGTAAAAAACTCCGAATATCCTGTGCATATGTGCCTCGAATTTTATCGACTGAGTTTGCGTACTGCTCAATCGATGCTGCTGAGCTGATCCCCACACTGCTTATCGCAAAAATAAAAACTAAAATCTTCTTCATAAATGTTCTAACTTCTCAGCGATTTCTTACGCTCGTCATCTTATCTTAATTCAATAAAATTTGGTTTATGCTCAAGAAAAAATTCTTCTTTAGGTGCAGGAACTTTCCCTTCGGTCACCGTCCCAAGTCGTAAACGAATCACATCAGGCAAATCCTTGCGGTAAGAATAGAGTGGACTGGCACAGTTTTGACAAAATACACGCGCCTTATTTGGCGTGTGAAAATATTCTTTTAGCTGCTCACGCCCAGTAATCAGTTCAAATTTACTTTGCTCGACTGGACTGTTCCAGCCCGCAATAGAGCCTTGTGCCCGTTGGCAATCGCTGCAATAACATAAAATGCTGTTTTCAATTTCCCCATGATATTGATACTGCACAGCGCCACACAAACATTGCCCTTGAATCATGTGCCTTTCCTTTAATTGTTTTAATGCATATTAGAGTTTCATACGACGCTCATCTTGCATCTGTTTCAACCGTGCGTCAATCTTAGCCGACATCGCCACATTTCCTTTCGCAAGTCGTTGTGCATGCAACATCGACTTAATCGCATTTTCTTCATAACCTGACCAGTACTCAGCCTCTGCCCGATAACCCAACACATTGACGGCTTGTAAGGGTGAACTTTTGTCTAAATTGGTGGCTTGTTGCAGCAACTGCCAGCCTTCAATGTCACGTTGGTTTTTATGGATAAAACGTTGTACCAAAGCCTGCGCCTGTGCAATTTGCCCTTGGCGAATCAGCACCTCTGCTAGCTTATAAGATAAAGCTCTATTTTCAGGCATAACTTTCTGGATCGAGTTAATGCTGCTATATGCTTGATCTAATTTATTTTGGCCTAGATAGATATCAGTTTGAATCAAGGGAATCAGCACATGGTTCTTGAGTTTCGCTTTCACCAAATCCAAGTTGGCTTGTGCTTGCTTATAATCACCTTGTTCAAGATAAAACTTGCTCAGCGCCAATTGCGCTGCGGTATTGTTTTGATTCGCCAATGCCTGTAATTGAATTTCAGTGGCCTGATTAGAAACAACCAAAGTATAAAGTTTTAAAATTTCAAAATCGAGATCATAAATTTTTGATTTCACTTTAGGTAGTTGATTGGCACGCAAACGCGCCTCACTCATCCGTTCAGTGGTTAAAGGATGAGTAAACCAGAAGTCTGGTAAAAAGCTGACCCGACTGGTCGCTCGATGCATTGTTTCAAAATAATCGGCCATACTTTGCGGGTTATAACCAGCAGCATACATAAACTGCATCCCGATACGATCCGCTTCACGTTCCTGATTACGGCTATAACTCAACTGCTTATCCATCAATGCAGCTTGTGTCCCCATCATTACCGCTGCACCCGCATTACCATCTGCCTGAGATGCAATGGCAGCACCAACGATAATTCCCGCTAATGCGAGTAAACCCTGCCCCTTAAACGCTTCTTGAGAGCGACTATAGTGTCGTTGTGCAACGTGTGCAATTTCATGCGCCATCACGCCTGCAATCTCATCAATATTTTTGGCAGAGGTAATTAAACCAGTATTCAATGCAAATAGACCACCAGGTACGGCAAAGGCATTAATTTGAGGATCTTTGATAATGACTAAACCAATTGGCTGTCCAAGTTGGGTCTGGCTTAAGATCCCAGAAAAGACCTGAAAGAACTGATCTTCTAACCATGCATCTTGTACTGTTGGCATTTGACGATGCACTTCACGATAAACTTTTTCACCAATAAATTTTTCTTTTTGTTGATCGAGCAAACCTATGCCACTGCCAATTTCAGGCACTTCTGTTTGCCCTGCGCCCTGCGAAGGCAAAAAAACTTCAGTGTGACTGAGTTGGGTTGTGGCGAAAAGGCCACAGGCGAGCAGCAACGATCTCAAGTGGTTTCTCTATGATTTTAATAAAGAAAATCAATATAGCATTGAAAGTAGGAGAAATTTGCAACAAAGTGTTATAAAAGGCAGAGAAATCCTGCCTGACTTTATGATTTTTGCAAGTGCTTGAATCACTCTGTTGCAACATAACGCTGATCGACACTAAATTTTTCTGGGAATTTAGCATTGATTTCTGCATAAAAAGACATAATTTCAGTCATATCTTTTTGATAATCGCCCGTAGGATAGACAATTTTACCTACACCAGTTTTTTTCTTGGCATAGTCCATATAGGCAAGTGCAATCGGTACACCTGCTGTCATTGCAACATGATAAAAACCTGTTTTCCATTGTTCCTGTTTGGCACGTGTCCCTTCTGGAGTCACCAACATCACCAACTTGGGATGCATCTTAAATAAATCGCTCATCAGTTGAACCATGCTTGGTCGTGCTTGACCTTCATGCTTCACGCTACGATCAATTCCAATCCCCCCCATAGCTCGGACAAAGGGGCCAAATGGCAATTTCATATAACTGTCTTTGATGGT
This sequence comes from Acinetobacter sp. NBRC 110496, assembly GCF_000876115.1. Taxonomy (NCBI): domain Bacteria; kingdom Pseudomonadati; phylum Pseudomonadota; class Gammaproteobacteria; order Moraxellales; family Moraxellaceae; genus Acinetobacter; species Acinetobacter sp. NBRC 110496. The sequence goes on along the minus strand of NZ_BBTF01000014.1, from coordinate 69,299 downwards.
AAGTCGAACATTAACACCCAAAGCCTTTAATGCCAAACGGGCATAAAGCGCATCCCAATTGCTGGTATGCGGCGCCGCAATCATCACACATTGGTCAATATTTAAATCCCAATGATTATCAATTTCCCAGCCCATTAAGCCCAAACTTTGTTCAGCTAATTTCTCGAACACCAGACACCCCAAGATGAAGTCACAAAGGGCGCAAGTGTACCAATATTAATCAATTTAAAAAGATGGGATAGTGCAATAATGCAGCAACCAATTGCTCAGCATTGTAAGCAATTATTCAAACTTTGGATTGACCAGATAACGTGGCGTACGATCTTCTAAAGCATCTATCAGGTTTTGATAAGCTAGCTTCACCATTTTATGACGTGTTTCAGCTGTCGCTGAGCCTAGATGCGGTACTGTGACTGCATTTGCCAATTCGAATAAGGGAGAACTTTGCAACGGTTCTTTGGCATAAACATCTAAACCAGCAGCAAAAATTTTGTGTTGTTGCAAGGCGTCGACTAAGGCATTCTCATCAACCACAGAACCCCGTGCAATATTGACGAAAACGGCATGTTTTTGCATTAAATCAAACTGCTCTGCACCAATCAGTGCTTTTGATTCATGATTTAAATCAACAGCCACCACAATAAAATCCGACTGCTGTAAGAGCTGGTCTAAGTCACGATACTGCGCATTCAAAGCTTGCGCCACTTCAATCTTTTCACGGCGGTTATGGTACAAAATATTCATATTGAAACCATAAAAACCACGGCGGGCAATGGCAGCCCCAATATTCCCCAAGCCAATAATACCCAAGGTTTTACCAAAAACATCCACACCAAATTGTTCAGTAGAAACAGTGCGTTTCCATTGACCTTGTTTGGTCCATGCATCTAGATAAGGAATTTGACGTGCGGCACTGAACAACAAAGTAAAGGCAAGATCAGCAGTCGTTTCAGTTAAAACATGCGGTGTATTCGCGAGCCAGATTTTCTTTTGATTGAGATAGTCGACATCGTAGTTATCGTAACCAACCGACACGGTCGAAATAATTTTGAGTTTTTGGGCCGGAGCTAAATTGCTTTCATTGAGTAAGCGCCCTGCACCAATCATGGCATCAGCGTCTACCACTTCAGTTCGAATCTGTTCATTGATATCGCCCAGTTTTGGGTTGAGTACCACCACCTGATAATCTTGCTGTAACTGCGCTAAAACGTCCTGATCTATTTGGCTGAATACAACGACTTTCTTCATGATTCGATTTCCGTTCTTTATTGCATGAGCTGCCACAACCGCCTTTTCAATAGAGGTTGAGCCAGCATTTCTTCTAAACTCGCTAAATGTAATATATTGGAATGCTGAATAAAGTCCAGTTGACCTAAGCATAATATTTTTTTGTTATTTGCAGTGGCATCCAGAAAGCCTTGGATATAAGACGACAGCCCTCTGCTCTCTTGCAATGCAGCCAAGGGAAATGGCCATTTCAATTCGGCATATTGTCCGAGTTTCGCCTTTTGAATATTTTGCCAAAGCTGGCGTTGTCCATCGCTGAGCTGGCTGCTCTCTAATAAAATGGCACTGTTTTCTAAGACATACATTTGCAGTTCTAATGCTTGAATCTGCGCTGTAATGACAATCTGCTCTTTTTCAACAACTGTCTCTTTGACCACAGGCTTAGCAATGATTTCTGCAGGCTGAGGTGCTTCAACTGTAGTTGTCGTCGATACAGGTAAGACATGATCTTGAACAGCTGATACAGGAGCAAGCATCGGTACTGAAGGCTGTGGTGCTTCATCCACCACTTGATCTCGCCATAGACTCGGTGCAGTATTTTTTTGACACACGACTTCTCTCGGAATCCAAACATCTATTCCTAAAGTTGCCAATATGTTTCTTTGCTGCCCGATCATGTTAACTACTCATTGTCCTCATTCACAGTGATTTGCAACACTGTAACCTTGGCTAGTCTAACATAAACCAACCCTGCCTAAATGACTTCCTTTTGCTCAATCACATCAATCCAAATTCAATTCGCCTCGAAAATAAACGTTTCCGTAGTTTAGGCAAAAAATTCAGTCACTACAGGCAAGTTTTCATTCGTCGACTTTTAGATCATATTTCATCATTTTGTCGCTTTTAGTTTTTATTAGTGTTGTATCGAATGCTCAAATGAAAAGGTGGACTCCATTTATGCTTATTCTTTTTGCGATCGCTGTTGTTCTGCTCATTGCTGGCAGTGCCATATATACCCAACAACCTCTATTCGGCAAAATCCCTTCTGGTAAACGCCTCCAATTGATCGAGAACTCTCCCAATTATCGACAAGGCCAATTCCGTAACCTGATCGAAAAGTCTGGAATGAGTGAAGGTTCAAGTATTGCGGTAGAACTCTACAAAACCTTTATTAAAACCATTCCTCATCGCAATCCAATTGATCCGATTCCTTCAGTTAAAACCAATCTACTCAACCTCAATCCTAAACAGGATGTCATCATCTGGTTTGGACACTCATCCGTATTTATGCAATTGCATGGCAAAACCTTTTTGATTGATCCCGTCATGAGCGGCAAAGCCTCTCCTTTTCCTTGGGGCACACGTGCCTATAAAGGGACTGATATTTATACCGTTGAAGAGTTACCTAATATTGATTATCTACTGATTTCGCATGATCACTATGACCATCTTGATTATGAAACAACACTTAAACTCAAAGATAAAGTTAAATATGTCATTACAGGTCTAGGTGTAGGCGAACACTTTGAGTACTGGGGTTATCCCAAGGAAAAGCTAATCGAAAGAGATTGGGGTGACAAAATCGAATTTGATGATGGCATTACTATTATCACCGAAACCACCCATCATGATTCTCGACGTGCATTTGACGGCGGCAAAAATCTCTGGGTATCGTTCGTGATCCAATCCCCCAATAAAAAGATTTTCTATACCGGCGATGGCGGTTATGACAAACACTTTATCGAGATTGGACAGAAATATGGCCCCTTTGATTGGGCCTTGATGGAAAATGGACAATACGATGCGGCCTGGCGTTCAGTGCATTGCCATCCTGATGAGGTAGCACAAGCAACTGAAGAACTGAATGCACGCAATATGATTCCTGTGCACCATTCAAAATTCAGTTTGGCCAAGCATGCATGGGATGAACCGATTACCCGCATTGTCGAATATTCAAAGAACAGAAAATATCGCCTTGCCACTCCCATGATTGGCGAGCTGGTTGAACTGGATAATGAGCATCAAAGCTTCAAACAATGGTGGCATAACATTCGTTAATTAAACTCACCGCAACAATATACCGCCTCATTTCGATGAGGCTTTTTATGGATTCCTTAAAAAAAACCGTCAAGCTCATTAAATTAGGTAAAAACTGAGCATTCTGGGTCACGTCTATTCGGATATTTAAGCTTCAATAAGGACATCCAAAACAGTAAGAATACGCTATACAGACGGATTTTCTATGCAGAAGGCAGCTCAAATGAAATATATTAATTCATGGAGCGTCTGGCTAAATGAGTAATTGACATGCTCGTCAATCAAGCTGATCTCACTCAAACCTTATTTGTCTGCGATACAAGAAAATTGGCGTCAAATCTAGCTACCAATACAAAAGTTATCGCAGGTGATGTATTCAATTTGAAACAAGTGCAACAGGCCGTTCAGGGTCAAGATATCGCAAAGCTACGGATGTATTAGAGGTCTCTAATCTGAATTAGATTATTTTGCCTGCGGCGTGACTCATGAATGGAGATGAAATTGACTCTGAAACAACAGAACCCCAGAAGCATTTTAAAGACACATTCGTCTCGCGTAAAAGTGTCGCAGCCTTTATCGTGAAAAATTATGCAAACTCCAGAATTAGCCTGTCGAAAAAATTTAGGACTCAGTAAACCACATTCTGATACCGATCAACCTCATTTTATATGGATATGAAAAAGTCGGACAAACGGCACCGTGTTTGTCCGATTCTGCCAATCAAGCAGCAGTAAAAGGGTTTATCAATTTTTAAATGGCAACCTGCTGAGCCTTTTGTTGTGCGGCTTTTAAAGCATCTGTTCTTAACGCTGGCATATCCAGACCTTCTGCATAGACAAAATTCACATCATGGATGCCCATCAAGCCTAAAACAGACTGGAGATAAGGCGTCACCGCATCCGTTACCTGTCCCAAATGGATTCCACCACGACTGGTCATCACAATGGCTTTGACCTCTTCCACCAAACCTTGCGGATAAGTTTCGGTATATCGGAAGGTGTGACGGGCACGAGCCACTAAATCAAACCAGTTTTTTAACTGTGTTGGAACATTCAAGTTATACATGGGCGCACCGATGACCAATAAATCGGTTGCCTTCAATTCAGCAATCAGTTCATCTGATAACTGGATAATTTTTTGAATCGGTGCTGCAACATTTTCAGCACCGCGTAACGCTTGGAAAATTTCGGCATCAAGTACAGGTAAGTTAAGTGCTGCTAAATCACGAATGATAACCTCATCCTGCAACCCTTTCTCAGCACGCTCTTGTAAAAATACATCGACTAAACGACTAGTTTGTGATTGATCACCCATAATACTTGATTTTAATACCAGCACTTTCGCCATCGTTGTACTCCATATCTTTGATGGAGCTATCTTACTATTAGATTTAAATCACCAGTAGTGATACTATTTCCACTAATTGATTCCAAATAATCCACAATAATGCAAACTGAACTCAATACGATTTCAATCTTTGTCACCGTGGTTGAAGCAGGAAGTTTTAGCAACGCGGCTGAACAATTGCATCTGACTCGCTCAGCTGTCAGTAAGAGTATCGCCCGCTTAGAAGCGCGCTTGGGCGTGACTTTGTTTAAGCGCACCACTCGTACACTGAGCCTAACTACGGAAGGTGCTCTGTTTTATGAACATAGCCATCGTGCGCTCGCAGAAATCGATACTGCTGAAAGTTTATTAGATCAAGGAAAAATCAATGCGACGGGGCTATTGAGAATTTCAGCCCCGGTACTGTTTGGACAACTGTATGTCGCACCGCTAATGGTTGAACTTGCACAGCAACATCCTGATTTGCAAATCGAACTCTCTTTGAATGATCGAACCATAGATCTGGTGGAAGATGGCTTTGACTTGGCCATTCGGATTGGTGCACTGCCCGATAGTCATCATTTGGTTGCAAGAAAACTGGGGGATCACCGCATGCTGCTCTGTGCAACACCACAGTATCTTGAAAAGTCGAGTGCTTTACATCAGCTCGATGATCTACAACAGCATACGACGATTGCTTATCCCTATTCAGGACAGCAACCCAAGTGGCATCTTCAAGATGAACATAAACAGAGCTATACCATCAAACCACAAGCAAAATTGCTGTTAAATGACATGCAAGCGATTAAAAATACGGTCCTGTCACATCATGGTATTGCTTGGCTACCCGATTGGCTGATTCATTACGAGCTGCAACAAGGGACCTTAATTCAGGTATTGGCAAATTTCTCCAGTGTTGACTTTCCAATCCACGTCCTTTGGCCTACTCTGCCCTTCATGCCCCTTAAAACCCGTTTGGCGATTGATCAACTTGTGGAAAAATTACCGCAACAACTGTATGCATAACCGCTTCAAAGCCTACAAAGATAAAAAAGACAGACCAAGCACCTGTCTTTTTTATCGCGTTATATTAAAGCTTGGCGCTAAAGAACGCTGTTAACTGTTTTACGGCTTCATCAACAAAATTTAGCTTGTCATAACATCATAGGTGTTTTCTGCAATCATCGTCTGATCCTCACTCATGGCTTAAATCGTTTCTGTGCGACGTAGTTTGAACCAACCTTCTCTTTCTTGTATTTCCTGCCATAGCAGATCGGGAATACTTAGTTCAGGCACATCAATAGGATTCAATTCAAGTGTAATATTATCGAATTGTCCATGCTGTGCCAACGCCACCCAATTTGGATTCATCACCAAAGCCTTACCAATCGCTATAAGCGGCAAACCTAGACCTAAAGCTTGTTCAGCCTGTTGAGGTGTACGTAACAAACCTGCCGCAATCACAGGAATTCGATCTGCCACCCGCTTTAATACATGGTGGATGCTAAGCTGTTGTTGAAGATCATGCTTAGGCATCGAATGAAGCACATCGACTAAAGACACATGTAGATAATCAATATCAGCTGCAATTAATTGGTCAATCAACGCCAGACTGTCTGCAATAGACAAAGCATTGTCTTCATACTCTTCAACCGAAATACGATAGCCCAATGCAAAAGGGCGCTGTGCATGTTGTTGAATAACACGTTGCACCTCCGCTACCACTGCTAGAGGAAATGCCATCCTCTTTTCTAATGAACCGCCCCATGCATCATCACGTTGGTTATATAAAGGTGAAAAAAAGTTTTGAATGATAAAGCCATGTGCACCATGCAGTTCAATCCCATCAAATCCAGCATCAATCGCTCGACGCGTTGCTTCACCAAAATCATGGATCAATTGCAAAACTTCATCGTGAGATAATGCCCGACTGGAAAGTTGTTCAGTTTTAAACGGTCCCGAAGTAATTGCCAAGCTACTCGCACTGACAATATCTGCATGAGGAATCAAGTTTGGAATCGCTTTCATACCAGCATGAAAAACTTGTAGGATTGCAGGTGCTCCGCCACTTTTAGCTGCTTGAGCCAATTGGGTCAGACTCGGTATAAAGCGATCATCAAAACCAGCAAACTCGCGGGTAAAGCCAATCCCACTTTCTTGCACATGTGTACAGCCTGTGATCACCAACCCAACATCTTTCACACGCTTACGCATGTACTCAAGTTCCTGAGCGGAAATCGTACTATCTCTATTTGCTGACCAAGTTGTCATTGGCGCCATGACGATTCGATTGCGTAAGTTCAAATCTGCAGTTAATTGAAAAGACTGGAATAACTTAGAATTCACTGAACATACCACCATTCAACTCTAGTAGAGGATTTTGCAAAAATAGAAAGTTGATCAGTCGCCCGACCAACTCAAAACACCGTTTTTTGAACAACAAGCCAGAATTAAAGATTGGCTTGATAGAATGGAATCAGCTTATCTAAAGCAATTTTGACCGGCTCTGCTTTGTCATAGAGGTCATAATGAGACCAACCTTCAACCACCACCAATTCTTTATTTTTTGAGGCAGCACGATTGATAATTTCAAAACCATCACGATAGGCACCAAAACCTCCAGGCTTACTCCCCACAATAATCATCAGGGGTTGAGTCAATAAGATTTCTGCCAAATGAAATGCATCCCAACCCACAGCAACAGCGTTGTGAGAGAACAGCGTTTTATTCACACCATTTGGCTTTTCGCCCCGTGCAGTACGGTAATACTCCGTCGCTTCTAACGGATCAATATCGGCATGATCCGCTTTGGCTGCTTCAACCGTTGGATACAAGCCTTGATCCACCCGAAGTGCAGCACCTCTTGCCTCCGCTGTACGCTGAGCTGCAATCGCCTCTAAAAATGCAATCGGATTACCACCACTTGCTTCGCGCATTACACGTCCATAGTTTGCACCCGTAATTGTCCCTACCGCTTTAATCCGACGTTCTGTCATGGCTGCGTTGATCGAGTACCCACCGCCACCACAAATACCTAAAACACCAATTCGATTTTCATCGACATAATCCAGCGTAACCAGATAATCTGCCACAACGCGAAAATCTTCAACACGTAACGACGGATCTTCGATATAACGAGCTTCTCCTCCACTTTCTCCCTGAAAACTGGCATCAAATGCGATCACCACAAAACCCGCTTTAGCGAGTGCTTCCCCATAAACATTGCCCGAGGTCTGCTCTTTGCAACTACCAATTGGATGTGCACTTATAATTGCTGGATATTTTTTAGTTTGATCAAAAGTAGGTGGAAAATATAAATCTGCGGCAATATCCCAATAGGTATTTTTGATTTTGACTGCTTCCATTTCATCACCTCTGAATATAGGAAAGAGTAAGCAAAGTTCTCTTTGCTGATCATCCCATTTTAGAGACGACCTACAATCAAAGTTGCCTATTTTTAAAAATAGTTTGCCTATTCTGAGGTTTTACTGTGGTAGATCTCGACTTGGCGTATTACCAAATAAGCGTGAATATTCTCGAATAAATTGTGACTGACTTTCATAACCAACCCGATCAGCAATCTGCTGTATATTCATGGATTGTGATAACACTAGTTTTCTAGCCTCTTGTAATTTCAATTGTTTTTGATATTGCAGCGGCGTCATACCCGTAATGTCTCTGAAATGATTTCTGAATGTCGCTGCACTCATATGTGCTTGCTCAAAAGCATCTTGTATACAGTTTTCTTGCAGAAAATTATTTCTTAGCCAATGGATCACGTTGAAAACATGTTGATCTGACACACTTGCCTTGACCAAATTACGTAAATAAACACCGTGTTGTCCAACCAGTAAACGGAGTACAATTTCTTGCTTGATGATGGGCGCAAGTTGATCAATCATCTTCGGTTCTTCAATCAAATCGACTAAACGTGTCAATGCATTGACCAATGCAAGATCAAGGTTTTCGATTGAAAATGCAGGCAGGTTTTTAAGTTTAATCTTGTCATCTAATACCTGTACGGTTTCAATAATCAGGTTTAAATCTAATGACAGCATCATCCCCAAAAAAGGTTGATTATACGAGGCTTGCGTCACTCGACTAATTGCGGGTAAATCAATGGTGGTGAGCATGGTTTGACCTGCCCCATAGCGATACACATTATCGCGAATCAGCACCTCTTTTTGCCCTTGCAAGACAATGCCTAGACCGAGTCCATAAATACAATGGATAGACTGTTTGGCTATACGCCGATGTAAAGAAAAACCTGCAATCTCAGTTTGGAAATCTTCAATTTGAACGAGTCCATCAACTTTATTGGCTAATACTTTAATTTGTTCTTTGGTTTGATCTGACGCATACATCGCATCACCTACCTCTTCGCACATCTGAGCTCATATGAAATATGAAAATAAGTACAATCTCTTTTAAATAAATAATTATAAACCTTGTCGCATGCGTTGAATGTCCCGCTGCGGTGACTCGCCAAATAAACGGCTATATTCTCGACTAAACTGAGACGCACTTTCATATCCCACTAACCCAGCAGCTCGTCCTGCATCAACATTTTGGTTAAACATCAAATGCCGCGCTTCCTGTAACCGTAACTGCTTTTGGTATTGCAATGGACTCATGCCCGTCACTGCACGGAAATGTTGCCTAAAAGTTGAAGGACTCATAAAGGCCTTATCCGCTAAATCATCCATCCGCATAGGTTGCACATAATGATGCTTTAACCAACTCACCACCTGATGAATTTTCTGATTTGCCGAACCTGATTTCACTAACTGACGTAAGTACCGACCGTGTGGGCCATTCAACACTCTGACAATGATTTCTTTTTGAATTAAAGGAGCTAAATGCGGCAACATCAAAGGTTCATCTAAAACACGAACCAGCCTCAAAAAGGCATCAATTAAGGAAGGATCTGCAACTTGCACCGAAAAAGAATGCTGGCTCTCATCTGATACGCTTAAAGCCTCTACAGGCATGTCTGCCACCATTTGATTGACCATTTGCAGATCAAGTAATAATAAGAGCGCTAAAAATGGTTGCTGTGGAGAAGCCTTTACAACATGTGAGGTTACGGGCAAATCAATAGTGGTCAAGATACTCTGCCCTTCACGACAAAGATAATGCTCATCACCAATCACCACCTCTTTTTGTCCCTGTAAAATCATACCAACACCCAAATTGTAAATACAATGGGTGCTGTCGGTTGGATGCATTCGATGATGAAAAGAAAGTTGAGGTATCGCAGAAATATGATCGCCTTGTTGTACAGCCAAATCTGAAACCGCTTGAATCAGCTGATCAATATCCCTATTTCGTTCAACAGACGTCATCATATCCAAATAAATTATCCCCAAAATATTGAAGTGCTATTCATCTTAAAACATCAGCTCACATTATCAACTCATATTTTTAGTGTAAAAATGTGACCGTGATCAATGATTTATTATGCTCACCACCATCAGTAAATAAGGGCTTAGTCATGATCTCCGATACATACGGATGCTATCTAACTTTTAAAACCTGATCCCATTGGGTCAAATAACTCGGTGATTTATGCTTTTGCGTCATCTGCCATGCTCGCCCATGTGGAGTGATCAAGCGCCCCAGCTTCATGGTATCCCGTCCAAATTTCTCATTAATGTCATCGAAGGCCACGGAAAGCTTACGCCGAGCAATCACTTCATCAGTATCGTGAAATAAATCTACAGCATGGCTATGTTGTGGAATAATATCCAGCAAAATCACTTCCGCTTTTTTATAACGATGTCCGCCTTGATAAATACGGTCAAGTCCCTGCTGTACTGCCTTGATAATCTCTAAACGGTCATCGCTATAGTCAGATAGATACACCACCGTATAAGGGCGATAATATTGCTCTTTGTTAAAACGATTGGTTCGAATACTGACCCCAATGGCTTTGCACAGTAGTTTTTGCTGCCTTAACCGCTCAACTGCACGTAAACTAAATTCAGTGAGTGCGCCACTTAAGTCATTTTTATCTTGTATCGGCTGGCCAAATGAGCGACTACTTAACACTTGCCGTCGATCACTCACTACATCCTCAATCTCTAAACAGGCCATGCCCTGTAATTCTTTGACAGTATTTTCCATCACTACAGAAAAATACTTGCCCAACATTTTCGGATCAGCTTGAACCAAGTCCATCACCGAACAAATATTCATTTTTTCTAAGCGCTGTCGGATCTTCCGCCCAACGCCCCACACTTCGCCCGCTGGTATCTGCTGTAACAAGTCTTCAATCACGCACGGGTCTTCAGCCACGATATTACACACACTGTTAAAACAGCTATGACTTTTAGCTAAATGATTAGCAAGTTTGGCTTGGGTTTTGGAATAACCGATCCCGATACAGCATGGTAGACCTAACCAGTTTTTGACGGTATCTAGAATCTTGTGAGCGTATTGGGTTAAATCATAACTGTGTTGATAAGCTGTCAACTCTAAAAAGCATTCATCAATCGAATACACTTCCTGTTCGCACGGATCTACAAAACTGCCTAAGATATTCATGAAACGGCGTGACATTTCCGCATACAAAGCATAATTACTGGAAAAGACCTGTACTTGATGCTGACCAATAATCTCTTCAATCTGAAAAAAAGGAACGGCCATTCGAATGCCGAGCTGCTTTGCTTCATAAGAACGAGAAACCACACAGCCATCGTTATTTGACAGAACGACCACAGGACGATTTTCCAGCTTTGGATTAAACACACGTTCACAACTGACATAACAGTTATTCACATCAATCAAAGCAAAAATACGTTGTGGCAGGCTCATTGAGTTACCTCATTGGCTTTAAGTTATAGGTCACAACGCCCCAGATCAGTAGCTCTTGCCCCTCTGTAATATAAATATTCTGATAATCAGGATTTTCGGCTTTCAGCCAGACTTTAGGTGGACTAAAGTGATGGTCAACCATTAACCGTTTGACAGTAAAGTCATTGTCAATCAAGGCAATCACAATATCTCCCGACTTAGCAGCAAGGCTGCGATCTACCACCAGAGGATCATCAATATCAATCCCTGCATCCAACATTGACAGTGAATTAGCTTTGACAATAAAAGTCGAATTTTCGTTACGAATTAAAAATTCATTTAAATCCAGTGCTTGTTCAACATGATCTTGGGCAGGCGAAGGAAAACCAGCAGCAACACGTTCCGTTGCCAGCGGAATATGATAAATTCGGTCATTCTTAGCCTGCACATTTTGGATTTTCATCGAACTCGTTAAATCGGTACGCGCATCGGTTTTGACATTATTCAGTAACCAGTTTTTGATGAAATCAACTTGGGACTCAGGAACACGAATCACTTTGGTTGGCTCGCTGAATTTTGCCTTACGCCCTGCATTGCTTCTGGCACCGCCATGCTCAAATTCAGTTTTTTTAGACATAACTCCCCCTTACCCAAGTTTAAAGTACTTGCAAATAATTTAACTTGAAAAAGTTACAAATTCAAGTTGACGTACAATAAATTTTGCATAACAATAAATTCCATAGATCAGATTTTGACTTGTTTCACTTAGACACGGATGTAGGACAAACCAAAATTAATGTTTTAAATGAATAACTTATAGTTTTTAATGCAATATTTAAATGTTAAGTTGTTGATCTAATTCACTAATATATTTGATCTCTCAGCAGTTAGGTTTTATTCAAATATTTTTGATGTGGAGACATGAAAAATGAACAATCAACGTGATGCTATTCTAGGTTATGCTGACGAACAACATGCTTTCTTTATTCGCCTGATCGAGAACAACACTGTGCTAGGTGAAAGCTATGGTCTATTTTGCGACAACCAAAATAGTGAAGCAGCAGAGAGTATTATGACCACCCTTTTTCTAAAGAAATCTTTTTGGCTCAATGGTTCGGCATTTAATGACATTGTTAAAGGCTTGAATCCTATTCACTCGTGACAACATTGATAAATTTCATATGACGCTAGCGATATAAAGCGCTTGTATAACGACAATAAATCCGCAAGCTCTTTAGCATTTCTCTCCCACGCTAAATGTATTCTGCAAGTGTTTCTTAAATGATCCAAATAAAAAAACCCGCTTAGACATTCAGCATAAGTGGGTCTTTTTATCGCATTGAATAACAGGATTAAGTTCAAATAAATCTTTTATCATTCACAGGTGCAACTAATCTATATATTTTTCCATCTGCATTGCTTTCAAACAATAGGTCAATATTTGGAAAAATGATATTTCCTTCTACTTCAATATGTTCAACCCGTTTAAAAAAAGGAATATCTTGATCTTCTAAATCATTGAGCTGCGCAACGACAATCGATTCGTTTTCTTCTTGGTCCTTGACGATGACTGTAATCTTATCCATAACAGTTCTCCCAATATGTATAGTTCATAGGACTATGGGAAATTTTCAATAAATTGTCGACTAAATGGTTGTAACAAGAGTTATAAGTATTATCTTTTTATTTTTTAAATCACTAACCTATTGAAATTGACCTTGAAATTATAAATTTCGTTAATATTTAATTAACCAAGCAGTTACAGTTCACAGGTAAACGTATCAAAATGATTCATCTGGCATCTGTCTGAGTTCCAATATCTAGGAATTAATACATTGCTAAACTCTCAATGAAATTTTCAGCCATTTACAAGAGGCTCAGGACAAAATGAGCGCATCCGAATTCCAGCATTAAACCAAATATGACGACACAAGGCATGCTTATAACTGCCTGCCGCTGATCAACTCGGACTATCCTCAGTTTAATTTTGGCCTTTAAACTGCCACATAGTATTTAGAAATTTTTGTTCTGCACCCCAAGGGGTAATATGTGTTTCAAGCACCTGATGCAATAAGCTAAAATCGCTGCCAAGTCTCTGCACTAACTTTTCAACATTATAGCGCTCTACTGCTAAACCACTACATTGTGTTGGGCCATCTTCGGCAAACGTAGACAGAATCATCAATCCGCTTGGCTTCAAGGCATGCCGTACATTTTTTAGATATTGCGCTTGTTGCTCTTCTGTCACCATAAAATGAAATACAGCCCGATCATGCCATACATCGAAAAACTGAGCAGCCAGACCAACTGTACAAACATCTGCAACGAGCCAATGAATTTGACTGCTATCCAAATTCTTCTCAATTAATCTGGTTTGTGTTGTCTTCAAGGCTGTTTCGGATAAATCAAGCACATGTATATTTTTATAGCCTGCCTCGATCAGTTGATCAATTAATAGGGATGCCCCACTTCCAACATCAATAAGTTTTACATCAGGTAATAGATTCTGAGATCGGATCAGTGCTAGTGTTTTATGATCATATTGCTGATACCAACTAACCTGATCGGCTTGTTTAGATTGATATACCTCTTCCCAATAATTTGTGCTCATTTCAGTTCCTTTGCAATACTTCATCTTACAGTAAGTGGTTCACATCAAATAATTCTCCTCTTGTTTCATCATTATTCCAATTACCTATGGTGAACGGTAGCAATGCGATCAATTATTGCAATACCTCGAACATCGCTTATTTCTGTGTCATCACAGTAGGTGAGGCTTTCTGATTTTGAAATTTATCATCCAACTGCGCATAACTTTGTTCCATTTCAGTTTTTTGCTCCAGATATTGTCTGGCATCTTCCCTGCGGTGTATTCCACCCAGTTTTAACGCCTGTGTATCGACCTCATCATCAATATCTGCTTTTTTGGTAGACTGCTTAATCAGTGAATTCTTATTTTTTTCTAATCGTGGGTTTGTAGAAGTTAACTGTTCTCCACCCTTGTTTGCTCGCGTTTCATCTGCACAAACTGCCATGGAGACAATCAGAACAGACATCAAACTTAGTATTCTTCTCATGTCTCTGCCCTAACTATTTTTAATTTTAATGCATTATTTTTATACATTAGCTGAAACCTATAGCTTGAACTCTCCTTCAAAAATTTGCAGAGTGAACTTTATCCTCATAATCGCCAAGCTCAGTTAGCTTATTCTTGTCTACTAAAATATCGCGCTTTTAAGATTCTTGCAAAATAATTCACCTCCTCTAAATACCGCTGATCTGCGTAAATAATCCCCACATTTAAACTGATATTAAAATCGTTGACTGCTACAATTTCCAGATCTGGATTAAAGATAGCATGTTGATCAAAAAAAGGTTTGGGGAAAACTCCCAATCCATCACCATTTAAAATACTATTCAATTGAGCCTCTACCCCAAAAATTTCTTTATTTGCATATAGAGGTAATCTTTGCTCATTTAATTTTTTATTTAAACTTTCTCTAAAGCAACATCCTTCAGGATGTATCACCCAACCTTTTTTACTGCAACGTTCAAGACTGCTATGTTCTTTAACTCCACTCCTCATTGAGACAATCACTAGAGGCAAAGTCCCAATATTCATAAACAGTAACTCATTGGCAAAATGAATATTCGATGGAATCATGACAATGGCAAGTGCTAATTCATCTTCTGCCACTTGTTGAATCAAACTTCGTCCCCATCCACTTTGTATTTCTACTTCGGCCAGATAGTGATCGTTGTTATAATTTTTATAAACATATTCACATAGATCATCTACCAAGGTGACAGGAATTCCGATTTTAATCTTTTCTTGGAATGAAGCCTCTTCTTGTAAATGAAAGTGTTCTAACTGCTGCATCTGCTCAAGAATATAGCGTCCTTTAAAATATACTTTTTCACCCAATTGAGTCAGCTGTAAAGGGCGACTCTTACGATTGAATAGCTTTCCATTGAGTTTTTGTTCGATATTATTAATTCGTTTAGTCACAGTGGACTGATCAATACCGAGTTGTTCAGAGGTAATAGTTAAGGAAGAGTTCTCAACAGCATATACAAAAGTTTCTAGGTCTTTAATTTCTAACACTTTAACATCATTCCATTTCTTGTTTAGATCGCATCGAAATCAGCTCAATCTAACCTCATCGACCTTATACTGACCTCTGAAAGAGATGACACATGGATCATCCCTTACCAGTTTCCTCTGCGATGATTACTCACCCAACGATACATCCCCTGAATATTTGGCATTTTCATGCTACTGAAACCAATCCAGTTCTGAACATCGGAGCTAAATTTCACGTTACGATAAAGTTGATCCCATGACTGGCCTGCACGGACTAAATCCAGTACTTGTTGGTGTAAATCGATAATATAATGACGCAGTGCTATCTGATCGTCTCGCGTTGCAGGACTATAGTGTCCAACATCAATAAAATCGACATCTTGCTTGATCACCCAGTCCAAGGTGTCAATCCATCCCGTGTAGTAAAAGTCTAAGAAATCATTGTACGGCATACTTTTACTTTCACAGACATCGGTACATTGCAGTGCTTTATATTTGGGAAAAAGTACCATGACCATACTGTCAGAATGGCTTGGCGCGACGTAATGTAGTAGAACCTCGTCCCCTCCAAGACTAATTTTCATATCCTGATCAAAAACTCGATCAGGCAATGCTGTTGGCAACTTTTCTCCGACAATCGGTTCAATAGTACGTTGATTGGCAACAATGGTGGCACCATCCGCTTTAAATATCTGACCACCACTGATGTGATCAGCATGCGCATGGGTATAGATCACATATTTTACAGGTACACCAAAACGTTTTTTAATCTCATCTTTTAACCATGTTGATGTACAAGTCATCGCAGGGTCAATCACCAAAGCACCCTCTTTGGTAATCAGGACTAAACCACTGTGTACGGCTAAGCCTGCGCCAGTGGTATGTCGATATAGATTACCTTTAATTTGGGCCAAACTTGTTGGATTATCAGGACAGGAAGCCGCTGTAAAATCGCTTAAAACAGGACGATTCTGATATGGCGACTGATCTACAGAAATTCCATTATCTGTTGCAAAAGCAGAACCCACAGGCAATGATAGCAAGAATGCTACAAAAATTTTATTGCGCCAAAATGCGCTAATTCTTTGATTTTTAAATGTGCCCATCGATACGCCCTGTCTTGATTTTATGCAGATCAATCTAACAATTTCCCCCCTTAGACAAAACCCATAAAAATCACAATATACTGTCCTAAAATTAGCAACAATACGGACTGAAAGCGTCATGCAAAAACTGGATGATCTTTTGTTATTTGCTGAAGTTGTGGAACACACTGGTTTTTCTGCTGCTGCACGCAATCTCGGCATACAACGTTCCAAACTCAGTCGACATATTGCAAACCTTGAAAACAGAATTGGGGTGCGCCTTTTACATCGAAATACAAGAAATGTTGCACTTACACCAGCTGGTGAAGAAGTTTATATTCATGCAAAGGCCTTAAAACAGGCAGCACAAAATGCTTATGCTGTTGCAACGGATCTTGCGGGTGATCCTAAAGGCACATTAAGAATCGGCTGCTCCTCAACTTTTGCCCAAGAAGCGTTATTGCCTCTTCTTGATTTATTCCTGCATGAATACCCAAAGATACGTCTGATCATCAATACATCAGACCACAATATTGATTTGATCAATGCACAGGTCGACTTGGTTTTCCGAATCTCCTCCAAACTACTAAATGACTCCAGTCTCATTGTCCGTCCGATCTGTGATTTACCGATGGTGTTGGTTGCTAGTCAGAACTATATGAGTGACAAGCAAAAGCTTCATCACCCCGACCAGCTCAAGAACCTTAACTTTATCGCCCTTTCAGTTCAAAATAACTTGGTATCCAAAGTGTTTTTAAACGCAAATCATGATCTGCATATGGTTCAACTTGAGCCTTATATTGGTTGTGGCAATATGTCTGTACTTAAATCAGTCGTTCAACAAGGCATGGGGGTTGCTGTCTTGCCTTTGTATTTATGTATCGATGAATTGAAATCAGGTCAATTTGTCAATGTATTTGAAACACACTCAGGATGGTCCCCTCAAGATTCGCTTGTGAATGCACTTATTCCTACACGACAAAATGTATTACTGACAACCAAACTTTTTTTAGATTTTTCAATTCCTAGATTACGGCATAAGCTCGCTGAAGCAGTTCACAATTAAAGAACTTATTACAAACCAATGAATATCAATGTATTACTTTAAAAATCAATCTAGAATACAAATACACTCCCCAAACATATTATAAATAAAGTTAACTGGCGCATCTTCAGGATAAACATCATTATCTTTTAGATAGAAAATTTCCCCACAATCCAAGATGGTTAAAACCTGAGCTTTTCTTTTTAGTATCACCCCCTTTCTTATTATTTTATAGATTTCTTCTGCTTCAATTCTAAATTGATAAAAAAATACAATTTGTCCTGCTTTAAAAGCTTCTGGTTCAACGTTTTTATATTTTCCGCATGTTAAGCAAATCCATTTCTTCATTCTCGGTGCTCTATGCAAGCTCACCTTATTGTATAAAAAACAACCTCAGAAAAATTAACATCAAATATGCAAAAAATTATCATATCGTGAAAATTTCAGCCTTTAGAACTAAAAATTATGCCGTTCAAACAAAATACAGGTGGCTAACAATGCCACCTGTATTTCATTTGGAGCACTAAAGTCATCCGTCTGGGTTTAGAAGGTCTGGGAAATACTGAGTTTATAATCTCGACCTGTACCCGTCATATATTCACCTAAATACATTTTATAGTCTCGATTAAATAAGTTATCGATTGAAAGGTTCAATCTAGGCCCTTTTTCCCCTATAGGTTGCCAATCCGCATAAACACCATGTAGGGAATAACCTTTGGTCTTAGGTAAAGAAAAGGAAGATGCCGCAATCGATTTATCATTATCCGACAAACTCCGATCTTGTTTAGCCACAAAAATTCCGCGCCAGCCCATAGTGAGATGATGTTCAGGCACATTTACCCCCAGTGTTGCTGTTGCCTTTTTCGGTGGAATATCCGTCATCCATGTTTTTTGCTCAAACCATGGATTGACAGGTGAGTTATCACGTTGCCCCCGAATATACGAATAGGTTAAACCCGTGAACCAAGTGGGCTGATTATAGAAAATCTCAGCTTCATAAGCTTTAATGGTATAGTCGGTGACATTGCGGTAAAAACCGTGCTTATAATTTCCATTACAGTCATTGATACTGCCATTACCACCATTGGCATTATTTTCAGCTTGTGCTTTACAAAACGTTGACCGATTACGGAAAATTTCATCACCGCCACGATTGTGATGATAGGTCAAGCGAACTTGCAAATGATCTTCTGTCGAAAAAAGATCATCAAAGTTCATTTCATTCCCTAAACGGATCGCCAACATTTTTTCAGGTAATAAGTAACGACTGGTGGATGGCACCGAGGTCATAGCGGATTGCACATAATATTGCTCGTCTACACGAGGGGCACGCCAAGTTTTACTGATATTGGCAAACCAGGTGAGATAATCTGCCTGCTTCCATGCCAAGGCTAAACGCGGCGACCATCCCGTATAAGTTTTGCTTGAATAATCATGTCCTGCACTGGGGTCATTATAACGGGGTGCTCGGTTCGGATTACCGGTATTGGTAATATGGTCATAACGAAGTGATGGTGTAATCGTGAAATTGGCAACCTGATATTGATCTTCTACAAAGCCACTGAGCATTTGCTGTTTGCCTGAAGGCATATAGTTTGGCTCATAATAACCAAAATTATAATCAGGTTTTTTAGCATTATTCTTATCATAAATGAGCGAATTCTGCTCCATTTTTTGATATTGCGCCCCGACCTTTACTTTATGCATCCCATATTCAGTCGCAATATCACTGATATTACTGAGTTTAAATGCGGTATTGGTATAAGTCACCCAGCTTTCATTGCCCAGTGTTGCAGCCGAGCCACTTACACTTGGTAATCTTTGATCATGCTGGTCAGTCTTTGAATAAGAAACGACTGCTTTCAAATTCACATAGGGATTTGCTTCAGGGTTTAACTCATAGCCCACTGAATAGCTACTATCATTTTGATCACGATAAACCAAACGACGTTTCCATGCTTCCTCATAACCATATTTCTTGATATCTGCCTCAGTGGGCACCGCATCCTGATCTCGCATAGCAGCAAAAGGTTCCCACCCTGTATGCCCACTTTGCATCGCATTCAAACTGATTTTTTGACTGTCTGTCGGATGAAAATTCAGTTTGGCCAAATAGGTCTCTTGCTGTTGCGCTGAATATAAGAATTTAGAACCATCTGGACGTTTAACATCACCACTGTCCCGATTGGTGTAGTAAAACATCCCGTCAGCCCCACCGGCCTCAGTTTTTCCATAGACCGCACCCGTATAGGTATTTTGCCGATTATTGGAGAATCGTGAGTATTTTACAAAGGTACCCACCTTTTTATTCTCATCGAGCAGATCAGTCGCATCTTTAGTTTCTAAGGTCACCTTACCACCGAAGCCGCCATTACCGACTTCAACATTGTGAGGGCCTTTATCCACCGTAATTTTCTTTAAGAGTTCTGGTTCGATAAAAACTGAGCCTTGACGATATTTATCAAAACTTTTGACCGAATCATCCAAAGTAATTGGTACATCCTCAACCCCACCCATGCCGAGAATATTAATGGTTTGCCCGCCTGGTCGTGGTGAGCCTGCTGACCCCACACTCGGCATATGATCCAGCAATTGAGCCACATTGTTGGCTTGGTAACGATCAATGGCTTTTTGATTTAATACGCTCTGCCCAAACTGGATGGTATCTTCTTTCTCCGCTTGCACAACAATGGGGGTCATCTGATAGATTTGATTCTGTGCCTTGGTCTTGAACAATATTTCTTGTACGGTTTGTTCTTTTATCGTAGTACTCACCAAAGCCCCCCCTGTCCTACTATCGGCATAGGCAGATGTGGTCAATAAATTCATAGATAAAACCATAGCCATTACAAGTGGCTTTATTACCATTGTTTGAGAGAGGGATTGAGACATACATCTTCACCAAAAGATAAAAATTCATCAGCAGCCTAAACAGGCCACAAAACAACCAAAAAATTAAATAAAAAACAATAATGTAAAAAATTAACAGCAAAGCTTCGACTTAAAGATTGCAGTGGAGGCCCTCGCAGTCGGTATAAAGAGTGTCAAGCAAGCGTGATGGAAATGGGGTAAGAGAATTATTCATCATTCAATAGCATAAAAGCAATAAATGATATTAATTATCATTTACATTTTTGAATATGTAAATGGATATTGACAAAAAACAGGTTCTTTTTGACAGTTTTGTGTGTTCAGCCTCAACTGAAGCAGCGATTTATATTTCACTATAATGGCGCTTATGTTTCATTATCAAACTTGATAAAGCTTGAAAACTACTAAATCAAACCGTGACTAGAACTTGGTCAACCTCCTGCAACACAAATAAAATTATGAATGATGATTTAAGATTTTTTTCTTTCGATATTGTAAAGGACTCATCCCCGTCCACGCTTTGAATGCTCGGATAAATGAGGTTTGCTCTTGATAAGCCAACAGCATCGAAATATCAAGAATACTTAAATTCAGATCCGCAAGATAATCAAAAGCTAAATCTCGACGTACTTGGTTCAGCTTTTCTTTAAAGGTATAGCCTTGTTGCTTTAATTTTAACTGTAATATACGAGACGGCAAACCAATTTTATGTGCAACATAATCAACACTAATATTCCCCTTCTTTACCGCTTGAATCAGCGTTTTTTGGATCAACTCATCAAAAACATCAAGATGAGGGCGTTTAGAAAGTAATAAGTTTGCTTGCTTCAGTAAAATATCATTTAGTACTGGATCAGCATTGGATACTTTTAGATCAAGACTATTCATTGAGATGTAGATTGCAACTTCTTCACTTTCTAATACAACAGGACATCCAAAAAAATTTTCATAATTATAAAAATTTTTTGTTTTCTCTACACAAAAATCAACCTGATGTACTTCGATAATATTAGGATGAACTAATTGATTTAAAAATACATAGAAAACCCCCATTAGCACCTCATCTATCAGTGCATTATTTTTACTATAAGGATCTACCCCCCAGCTTATGACAATAAATTTATCAGAGACAGACATTTTTGCTGGTTTAGTCTCACAAAAAAGTCTTTGGTATTTTATAAAAAAATTTAACACCTCCAATATATTTTCACAAGACAACCCAATATAACCCAATATACCAAGATGCTTAGGCTGAGCATATTTTGATATTTCCAGCCCTAGTGTTGGCTTGGGATATTTTTGATTAATCTCATCTAACAATTCGGCCCACTCATCAAATGGGATCAACTGATTTGTTTTATATTCGCTCAAATACTTTGCATTTTTAAGATCATTTTTTACACAGAAATAAATCAATAAATTAAGCATCGCACTTGATACTAATTTAACTTGATTAGGATGACTCAACACCATACTACCTACTCTACATCATATCAAAAACCACACCTCCAAGAAGGAATCACAAAACCAATCATGTAAGTATATTATTTAATCAATTTAAAAAATTCACAGTACGTTGATCTTTTACCTCTTTGCATGCAAAACAAAAAAGTATTTTTTTGTGACTTTTGTCACAGATAATGCTAAGAATCTACTTGAAAACTCAATAAAAAAATTATCATTTCAATAAAAAAATTTATCATTTCAAGGAAGTTTTTGAGCACAGAGGGTGATGTCTACATAAAAATGACAGTTAAAGGATATTTGTATTCACATTTCTAATCTCAGTTTTTTAAAAATATTATTAAATCTTTATTTTAAAATTGATATTTTATCTTACCTCTTCATCGATTAAACAAAATTTTTATCATCAAATTGAAACATTGCAAAACCGATAGTAAAATTAAATCGGCATTATTTTTTATTCCCTAAATACACAAAAAATACAGTTACTAAATTTTATAGCTCTTTATTTAGGAAAAATAACTCTATTAGAAACATCATAAAAACCAAAAACAAAATTACAATAAAACTGAATATAAGAGAAAAGCCAACTAAAAAATAAAACTCACTTACTATTTCAAGAGCAAAATTTAAAAAATATAAGAACAAAGAACCATATCCAATATTGGTATTCCATAAACACATCATTAACAAAAAAACCAGATAACTTTTTAGGTAAAACTTACTCACTCCAACTTCATTTTCTCTATTTCTTTTCCGATATTCCGATACTATCGTTTTTTTATATACCACATCCAAACCTTAGTTATATATGATCAAAATAACCATAAACTTTTTCATTTGAAATTTATTAGCATTTTAGACAGTAAAATTGTCTATTTTTACACACAATATGATTTCTCTTCCTGACCTATCGTCCGCTCCTGACTCCCCCAATCTCAACGAACGAAGAATAAGCTTTAAGCCATCATCTCGATCATTGCGCTTCCGATAAACGCTTTTATGCCATCAATAGAGCTTCGCTTTGTTCAACAAATGTTTTATTGTCGTACTCTTGATACATCATAAAATTAGAACAATACGTTCCATTTCTTCTAGATGAAACTTAAAACCAATAAATTAAACTAAACTCAGTTAAAACAATGAATAAGGAGAATGATGATGTTTGATATACGTTTAGCTCATGAAAGAGGTGCCGCACATCATGGCTGGTTAAAGTCGCGCCACTCATTTTCATTTGCAGATTATTGGGATCCAAAACAAGTTGGCTTTTCTGATTTGCTGGTAATCAATGAAGATATCGTTGCCCCTTCTAAAGGCTTTGGGACACACCCTCACCGCAATATGGAAATTATTTCCTATGTATTAGAGGGTTCATTGGAGCACAAAGATTCAATGGGGACAGGGTCAGTCATTGTTCCTGGTGATATTCAATTGATGAGTGCAGGCCGTGGTGTAGCCCACAGTGAATACAACCACTCTGCACAAGAAGAGGTTCACTTCTTACAAATTTGGGTAGTACCCAATGAAGCGAATACTGAACAAAGCTATCAACAATTACATATTTCACCTGAAGATAAACGCGGCAAACTGCACTTGATGATTTCACCCAAAGGTGGTGATAAGACATTAACTATTAAACAGGATATCAATATTTATTCTGGTCTATTCGATGGTGATGAAAGTGCTGAATTCAATATTCCTGAAGGCCGCTATGTCTATCTTCATGTTGCTAAAGGTCACTTAGAGATCAATGGTCACACATTCAATGCAGGTGATGCAGCCCGTATCCGAGAAGGTGGAACCTTGTCTTTTCGCAACGGAGAGCATGCGGAAGTGCTGATCTTCGATATGCGCCCAGAAGAAGTTCCAACGATGCTATAGGAATAGCGGAATTCCTGTACTCCTCTAGTCCCCCTTAGCACTCAGGTTAAGGGGTGACTTATTTGTTATTTGTCTATTTATAAAGACAGAATTGCATCAAGCACAGTGCCTCATACACAAAACATGCATTATTCGCAGCGGATCAGTAATTTATGTTCATAATAGGACATAACGAGTTCCAGTTCGTTCCTTAACTGTTTCTCGGTGTATTCTTTGGATGCCAGTTTCAATAATGCAGGGATGTATTGCTTCTCAAATATCTCAGGATAATCATGGCACAAGACTTGTAACAGTTTTGCTCGCTCTGTCTGAGGGCTATCTAAGATATCCATGAGTGCATTGATTTTCTGATCAATCAAATCAAATTGTTTTCTCGCCTCTGAGTATTCTGCAATTTTATTCGGTTGCTCGCCACAGCCCACCCCTAAAAAAGTTGCTATAAAACATAGGCTTAATATTTTTAAATTCATAGCAATCTAATAAAAATGTTTGGAGAAGTATACTTGATTTTTATTACATTTTTACACTAAGCAACACGATTAATGCTTAGAATGATCTAAGCTAAATATTTTACAAAATCATATAAGATTTTTTCCAATCCATGAAAGTATCGAGTTTAATTTATCTAGCTGGATTAAATACAATTGATCATCTCCATCTCTACGGATCTTGGGACAAGTGATTTCAAAACAGCCATGCTGCTAAAGACAAAATGACGACTGGCCAAATAAACACTGGTACAATATCCCACTTTACCTGTGAAAAATTAGCAGCTTCCAAATATATTCTTTGCACCACCTTAATACCCAAATATAAAGGATTAGTATAAGTTGCTATTTCCGAATCATGCGGCATATTTTGAGATGGCATTAGTCCCCATCTTGATGCTAATCCAAGCACGTGTTCGGATATTAATGAAGGAAACTGCGCCTAAACTTTCCTGATTAAATTTTGAGTCAATATTATTGATACATGAACTAGCCATACCCACAGCTAAAGAATTGTGCCCATCTGAAATTATCTAACTGACTTGTTTAAATCGTCAAAAAAAAGCCACATCTGGAGAATGTGGCTAAAGTATTGCTTTGCTTGCTACGGTTAAACCGTAGTTTTAGATTAAAACACTTAGCTTAATTGAAACTGAATCGTTAGCGTATATATCCCTTTTTGATAAATTTTGAGAATGCATATTGGTAAACTTTTAAAATCCAACTCACCAAGTAATTTCCATATTTCTGCCAGATCGAGATGCCGACCAAATTGAGTAACAGTGCAAGCGTAAATGCCCCGATCATGTCCAAAGGATAATGAACCCCTAAATAAACACGAGACCACGCCACAAACCATGCAAGAATTAAGAAGATATAACCGATACGCTTTTGCTGAGAAAATAGATATGAGAAAGCGATGGTGCTAAAAAATAGCATATGATCACTTGGGAATGATCCACTCGGCGCATGTTCTATAATCGTCCGTCCAATCTCTGCAACAAAAGGACGATGATAATAAAAATAGTTCGAGATGAGCTGACTAACAATAAAAGCAATTAAAGTAAAAATTGTCGCTTTAACAATTTGCTTTTTAACAGCAAAACTCCCTTTTAGCCAAGCAATCAAAAAACCTAAAACCACTAAATATAACAAATCATTAGCAACAAATATCGCAAGCTTTATTGTAAATTCAGACGCGTTTTCAGAGGCATTTATAAAATGAAATAGGTTTAAATTACCTTGCTCTATATTCATATCAGCAACCCAAAAAATTGAAGTAATATAGCATATTGACTAAACAATACTGTTATATCCGCTAAACAATTTTCCAGAACTGATTATATTTCAAATAAATACATATAGTTAGCAGTGTATCGTTTCTGTGATCTTGATTTAATAAACAAATCTAAGAATCAGGAACCTAATAGTTGCCCTATTTCCAAGCTTGAATAACCTCGTTCTTTAAATATTAAAACGATGGCTTTTTTATAGGCTTCGGAGTGCGAACTTTTATATTTTGTGATCAGTTGAATTTCTGTATTCAGTTCAAGATCACTTTTTAAAGTCAATACTTCCGTAGAGATTGTGTCAAAAATCTTTAGATTAAACATACAGGTGCTCTTTAATTAAGTTGTAGCGGCCCGACTACAACAAACACCTGCCTAAGTTCAACTAGACACCCTTTGAACAAGGATTACAAATTTAAGAAATGTCTGCAAGACTCTGTAAAAGAAAAGTGTAAATATTATTCAAGACAAACTTATCAATAGATTGCACCATCAAGTAAATGCTCGCCCAAGCGATAAGAGCCAGCTTTATCTCAAAAAGGACGTTGCCTTGATCTTCTTGGGTGAAATCACTCGTTCCATTTTCGTAGAAAGAGCTCGCTAATGAGTTTTTAAAAAACAACTTTGCACAACAGATCCATTTATTTTTTTTTGTAATTCCAGTAAAAATCAATTTCTTTTATATGTGCTATTCCCGCTTATCTCAGTCCTTCATCTACAACTTATAAATAGATGAAGAGATAGATTATACAATTTCATGATTTTACTTAAAAATATCTTTATAAAATCTTAATCACCTATTCTGAATATGGATCGAATCCAAAATTTATGACCTTGAATATTAATTGCATCATTCATCCGCAGCATAAAAAGTAAACACACAAAATACACAAAGCAACAGATAGAAAAAACATAAAAAATATCCTGAAATTTAACTAGGAAATATTTATAAATCTTAAGCGACTGATAAATAAATACTTAATTAGAATAAGACAAAATAAATTGCTATACACAAGCAAGACAATACGTGATTTAAATCACATATTAAAATAAAAATGAGAAATACTTAACAATCAAATTATTTATGAAAAATATTCAGCCATTCCTTCCAACCAGTCTATTGTTTTTTTTAATTTCAAATCTTTCATATGCACACTCCACTGATTTATTAAGAGAAAAAGCAATTTCTCAGATTAAAAATGGACAAACAGCACAAGGTTTGACAACGCTTGAATTGCTATTACAGCAATATCCTGAACAACAGAAAATTCTAGCTGACTACCTCTTGTCAGCTTCGCAAATCCAAGGCATCCCCCAAACTACTTTGACCCATTTAACACAGCGGATTTTACCAAGCCAATTCCCAGAATATGCTCAGCTCGCAACAGTTAAACTTTTACGAGACCAAAAACAGTTTGCTGATGCATTGGTATTATTAGAAAAGTTTGAACCTTATCAAAAACATAATGAATTACAAGTTTCAATTCTAAAATCTGTATTATTTGCAGAAAATAAACAGCAGGCTGAAGCAGCGAAGATATTAAAAAATCTTGATGCCAAGCATATGAACGCTGAGCAACTTGCCCTCGTCGCATATGTATATCGCCTATTACAACAAAATACTTCTGCCTTACAAACCATTCAGTTGGCTTATGCCCAACAGCCAACAAATGAAACCATTCAAAATGAGTATTTAAATATTTTAATTGCACTTCGCAGTTATGAAATGGCGACCGCTTTTTCTCAAAAACATCATCTCACTGATAAAATTGAGAATCTAACTTGGCAAACTAGAGTTGGAAAATTCTCACAAAACATAAATGAGGCAATCAAACAGCAAAAATATTTATCTGCTCGTGCGGAAAGTGATCAAAAAAGTTTTGAACAACTCGATCAAGTTCTGAAAGAAGGCGAACAAATTGCACAGCAGATTCCAGCGAATCAAGCCATGTTCAATCGTTTCTATTATGACTACCTGTATGCATTGAGTTATCGTGGGGAAAAACAACAGCTGTTCAGCATCTTAAGGCAAGTTCCCTTACCCTCTATTGAGCAAATGCCGGCCTATACACGCCATGCCATTGCAGATACCTACCTTGCAAATAAACAACCAGCCGAAGCTGAGATGATCTACCGTACCTTATTAACTGAAAAAAACTACCCAGATATTAGCCTCTATACCTCCCTGTATTATTCATTGATCGAGCAAGAAAAATATCAGGATGCCAATGTACTCATTCGCTTGACTGATGAACTGCTTCCGACATATGAATACAGCGAAGCTAAAGGTGTCGATAAAAATGTACACCCAGATCGAAATGAATATCTATCTCTGCTTGCTCTAAATATGGCTTATAACAACCGCCTCGATTTATCTGAGCAATATCTCAATGCTACCGTTGCCAAAGCTCCAAATAATGCTCAGTTTTTAAATGACTTAGCCAAAATCCAACGTTGGCGTGACAATCCTCGCCAAGCTCAACTCAGTATTGACCGTTTAAATGGTTTAGAACCTCGCTCAAAATATACACGGATCAATGCCATGCAAAACACTCAAGCACTTGGCGATATCCAAGCTTGGCGTAAGCAAACTGAAGATCTCGTTGAAGATTATCCAAACGATAGCAGCGTCATAAAAAGTAGGCAGGAATTAGATGATCGCAATCACGCGATGATTACACATGAAAGTCGATTTTCACGTAGTCGTTCGGAGCAAAATCAACTCTTACAATCACTCAAGGGGACACGCGATCGCGAATCGAATACCTCCTTATATTCACCTTGGATTGCAGACAATTATCTTCTCTTTATTGAACATCAGAATATTTGGGGAAAATATGCCGATGGCAATCTACAAGAACAGCGCTTTGGTTTAGGCCTACACTGGCAAGACAAAGGTAAAAACTTGGCGCTTGTTGCCTCTCAAAATACTGAGGGTCAGCGCCAAGGCTTCAGAGCGGATTGGTCACATCAACTCAATGACAATTGGCAGTATGCATTATCCCTCAACACCCAAGCCAATATTCCATTACAAGCCATCAATCAAGGTGAAAATGGCGAATCTTATAGCGCTTCGATTCAATGGCAACAAAATGAATCCCGACAAGCCAATGCCGGATATGGCTACACCGATATTAGTGATGGAAATAAACGCCATGATTTTTTTGCAAACTATAATCAACGTATTTTTCAAACTGCCCATCACACCACACAAGCTGGTTTTTCCGCATTTTTAGGAAAAAATCGTTTAGATAACGTTGCTTATTTTAGTCCTAAACAAAGTTATAGCCTCGCTGTCAACTTGAGCCATGACTGGCTGACTTGGCGAAATTACGAACGTCACTTCAATCAAAATTTTTCGATCAATGCAGGGCTGTTCCAGCAACAAGATTACGGCTCTAAACCCATTTTTGATGCGCAATATCGACATGAGTGGCAATTGTCTCGGATCTGGGCACTGCATTATGGCATTGGTTGGAAGCAACATCCTTATGATGGCATCAATGAGAATCAAACCTATGCCCTGTTCGGTTTTGGAGGACGATTCTAATGAAATTTTCTAATATTTTTAAAATACTCTCAGCTTGTGTCATCCTCTTTCCAATCTATAGCTTTGCAGCAGACGAAGCAAAATTCGACACTCATCATTTTGTCAGCCTGACCTTTCATGATGTCCGTGACGATGTCTTGAAAACGGGTGACCGCGATATTTATGCCATTAATACCCAGAATTTAGTGCAGTTTTTTGAATGGCTGAAACGTTCTGAATGGACTCCAATCACCTTAAAACAAATTATGGCCTCTCGGGAACATGGTGTTCCCCTGCCTAAAAATGCAGTTTTGATTAGTTTTGATGACGGCGCCTTAAGCGGATATAGCCATGTCTATCCTTTGGTCAAGCAATATCAAATCCCTGTGGTATTTGCTTTGGTCACCAGCTGGACCGAAGGTAATACACAAGCTGCTTATGAAGCCTACGGTCAAAATAACTTGATGAGCTGGAAACAACTGCAAGAGATTCAAAAATCAGGTTTAGTCGAATTTGCCAGCCATAGTCATGATTTGCATAGGGGTGTACTGGCCAATAGACAGAAAAATGAAAAACCCGCTGCGCTGACTCGACAATATGATCTAAGCAATCAACGCTATGAAACTGAACAAGAATATAGTCAACGGATCTATAACGACTTGGTGAAATCAAAACAGGTGTTACAGCAAAAACTAGGAATAGATGCACTTGCAATCATTTGGCCCTATGGTGCGGTCAATCCACAAGTCACTCAAATTGCCAATCAAGCAGGCTTTCCTCTGTCTTTTAGTTTAGGGACGGAAAAATTAAATGATGCCAATGATGCAACCTTTCAACGCGGCATTGTTTCGAATAATCCAACGGCTGAAAATTTACGTGAACAACTCACGGGTTTTATGGAATATGGTCAACGACAAGAGTATGAACCCATGCGCGGCTTACAATTTGACCTGGCTCAATTTTCACAAGACGATGCCTTGTTTAATCAGCAATTAGGCAGCTTATTAAACAATCTAAGTGCGTTAAAAACCAATACCTTAATCGTTAATGCGTTAGCTAATGATAATAAGAGAAACGATAATCAAGCGTACTTCCCAACCACACAT
The DNA here is from genome assembly GCF_000876115.1 of Acinetobacter sp. NBRC 110496. Lineage (NCBI taxonomy): Bacteria > Pseudomonadati > Pseudomonadota > Gammaproteobacteria > Moraxellales > Moraxellaceae > Acinetobacter > Acinetobacter sp. NBRC 110496. The sequence goes on along the minus strand of NZ_BBTF01000014.1, from coordinate 39,069 downwards.
TTAAAACTGGCTCAGGATATTTTAAGTCGTACCCATTGGCAGGCACGAACACGGGTTTTTCATCGGGTGTATGCCCAGATACCGATTTATCCCGATCTGAAGCAGACTCATTTAACAGTCGATTTAAGTAAAGACCTGATTCAGAATAATCCCAATCTGGATGGCATTATTTTAAAAACAGACCAACTCCTTGCATGTCGTTATAGCACCGTTGTGGACTCAGCTTGTCTGGAAAAAGAAGCTCAAATCTTAAAGCTGACTCAGCAGGTACAAGCTGCGGTCACGCCTTATCTCAATCAAAGCAATCTCTTTCATTTAACACTACAACTTTCACTCTCTGATTTAACAGATCAGGGCTTAGAGCAAATTGTTAAAACCTATCTGCCCTTCGTGTCATTACTGAATATTGAGATCGACAGTCTAGATCACCTCCAAACCTATCAAAAATTTATAGCACAAGTTGATCATTTAACTGCCCCACAAAAAGCCAGATTGATGGTCACCTTAGTGAATCGAGACCAAACTTCCGCAAAAGAATTACAGGTCTTGCAACAACAGTTTTTAAACTTACAAAGACATGGAATCCAAAAACTGGTTTTAAGCAATTACCGCTTTGATAATGCAAAAGCGGTGCATGAACAATTATTTACGCCACTGAGCTTAAATGAGAGTCCAATCAGTTATCGCAATCCTTTTATTGATCAGCAGGTCCATGGAGCACAACCATGAGCTTAATGGAAATTCTCTTTTTATTTGCTTTTCTCTATCCATTGGTCATGGCATGGACATGGATGGTCGGTGGTCTATGGTTCTACTTTAAACGTGAATATCAACAAAACCACTTGCCCGAGATATCAGAACAGGGATGCAGCATTATCATTCCTTGTTTTAATGAACAAGCTCAAGTTCGAGAAACCATACGTTTTGCAATACAAACACAATATCCTCAATTTGAAGTTATCGCGGTCAATGACGGTAGCTCTGACAATACCGCAAATATTTTGGATGAGTTGGCGCTTAAACATCCAAGTTTAAGGGTTGTACATCTGGCAGAAAACCAAGGAAAAGCGTTTGCCTTACGTTCTGGCATGATGGTGAGCCAATACGAATATCTGATTTGTATTGATGGGGATGCTTTGCTGCATCCACATGCTGCGATTTGGATGATGCATCAACTGACGGCGTTCAATCAGGTCGGCGCAGTGACTGGTAATCCTCGAATTTTAAATCGTTCAAGTATCCTGGGAAAACTACAAGTCGGTGAGTTTTCATCCATTATTGGCTTAATTAAACGTGCGCAACGAACTTATGGACGTATTTTTACAGTTTCAGGTGTCATTGCCGGCTTTAGAAAAACAGCACTCATGCAAGTGGGCTTATGGTCAGAAGATAAGATCACTGAAGACATTGATATCTCTTGGAAACTCCAACTCGCTGGCTGGGATATTCACTATGTTCCAAATGCGCTGTGTTACATCTATATGCCTGAAACCTTTAAAGGGTTATGGAAACAAAGATTGCGCTGGGCTCAAGGTGGCGTTGAAGTCATCAAAACCTACCTTCCCAAACTTTTTAAAGTTTCAGCACTCAAAATGTGGCCTGTCGCGCTTGAAGCAATTACCAGTATGATTTGGGCATACGTCATTTTTCTGATCATTCTCCTGTTTTTCCTTGGATTAGTCGTTCCGCTGTCCCCAACATGGCAGATTAAATCCTTATTTCCACAGTGGTACGGCGTCATTTTAGCGGTCACCTGTCTGATTCAGTTTTTTGTCAGCTTATTCATCGACAAACGATATGACGCTAATCGTTTCTTGAGAAATTATTTCTGGGTGATTTGGTACCCACTATTTTTCTGGATACTCAGTGCAGCAACCACTGTTGTTGCTGTCCCAAAAGCCTTATTTACACCTAAAAAAAGAGCGAGATGTGTCAGCCCTGATCGTGGGTTTAGAGGAGAATCCGAATGAAGCCCCTCCATTCAAATATTGTTGTTGATGAATCACAACTCGATATTCCTGAATATATTGACCAACAGCAATATGTAAAAAACAAAGGCGCACACTATTTACTTCAAAGCATCGGTTGGGCACTCTGGACACTGCTGTTTTTACCCTTATTGGCAATATTTTTATGGCTATACCAAGGTAAATTAATTAAAAATTATATTTTTGCAGAACAGATCAGCGTACAGATCCATAATTTCTTCTGGTTAACACTGATCGTTGCGATGTGCTGTACCTCTTTATTGTTATGGGCCAGCTATAATTGGTTACGCTACCGCAAGACTGAAAAAACCACAATCAACAATGTTAGTCCATCTTTATTGGCAGAATGTTTTTTCATTCCAATGGATGATTTAGCAAAAATTCAGAATTCCAAAAATATTGTACTGCACTACGATCATAAAGGTCTGTTAGCTGATTACGAACTTAAATAAATCTTCATTCGTTATGAAATAAAAAAGAGGCAAATCATTGCCTCTTTTTTATACAATCCACGCTTCAATTTCAGCAATAAAGACCTGTTTCAAGCCTCACTCAATCATGCCAATAATTGATTCTGCTTGATTGGTACTTCCCTGCTCTACCATGCTTTTTATTATGCCACTGCGATGTGCCAACACAGGGACTTCCATTTTCATGGCTTCCATAATGGCCACCACTTGTCCTTCTGTAACCTGCTCACCCTGCGCAACTTTCCAAGCGCTAATTACCCCATGAATGGGTGCAAGTAAATGCTCAGCTCGTATTTCTGGCTCGGAAGATTGTGCTGGCGTTGTCGTTGTTACTGAACCTTGTGCAAACATACCTGCTGGTAAGCCTAAACGATGTAATTTTCCATCAATTTCAATATAACTGAGCAACATCGGTTGTTGATGGCTTGGAATACCACGCTTGCTTGGCTTTAACTCTTGTTTAAAGTCATTTTCGATCCAGCGGGTATGTACATTAAATTCATCTGTAAAGTCAGACTCATTGAGTACCGCACGATGAAAGTCTAGAACCGAAGCAACCCCTTCAATTTTAAATTGCTTTAAGGCACGTTTGGCACGAGCAATCGCAACCTCACGGGTTGGGCCAGTCACAATCAGTTTTGCCATGAGTGAGTCAAAATGACTGGAGACCAATGAACCCGTGCGAACGCCTGTATCGACTCGCACACCATGACCAAACGGTGCTTCAAACAAGCTCAATACCCCAAAAGCAGGAATAAAACCGCGTGCTGGGTCTTCGGCATTGATACGAAACTCAATGGCATGACCTTGAACTTTGGGTGTCGCTTTAATCGAAAGTTCATGGCCTTGTGCAACACGGATTTGTTCTACCACTAAATCCACCTTTGCGGTTTCTTCAGTAACAGGATGCTCAACCTGTAAACGGGTGTTTACTTCTAAAAATGACAGCTTGCCATCTCTGCTGAGTAAATATTCCACTGTGCCTGCGCCGACATAGTTGGCTGCCTGACAGATGTTTTTTGCCGAGCTTAAGATTTGTTGGTAAGTCTCATCACTAATGAATGGTGCAGGTGCTTCTTCGACTAACTTCTGGTTACGGCGTTGCAATGAACAATCACGTGTCCCCAGCACCACAATATTGCCATGTTGATCAGCAATCACTTGAGCTTCAACATGACGGGGTTGATTCAGATATTGCTCGACAAAACATTCACCACGACCAAAAGCAGCTTTGGCCTCACGTACCGCCGAATCATACAGCTCTTTGACTTCTTCAAGTTTCCAAGCCACTTTTAAACCTCGACCGCCACCACCAAATGCAGCTTTAATCGCAATCGGCAAACCAAACTGTTTGGCAAAATCCAAAGCTTCATCAGCATTGTTGAGCGGGTCTTGCGTCCCGTGAACCAAAGGTGCACCCACCGAAGCTGCTATTTTACGCGCTTCAATTTTATCACCCAGTTTTTCAATCGCGTTTGGTGAAGGCCCCACCCATTTTAAGCCTGCATCAAGCACCGCTTGGGCAAATTCGGCACGTTCAGATAAAAAGCCATAACCCGGATGCACCATCGTGGCTTGGGATTTTTTTGCAATCTCGATAATGGCCGCAATATTTAAATAGGTTTCACTGGCAGTCGCACCAGCCAAGCCCCAAGCCTCATCGGCAAGCTCGACATGCATGCTGCCAATATCGTCATCGGCATATAGCGCGACCGATGCAATGCCCATATCACGGCAAGCATGAATAATACGGACGGCAATTTCACCACGATTGGCGATCAATAATTTTTCAGTTTTCATCTTTTATTCTCAAAATCTGTCAATTCAGCAATTTTTTTAAATTTAATCCAGCAACCCGCAGGAATCTGTGCCACCAAATCCCAATGATGTTTTGCAACCGCAGCAATGACGGGATAGCCACCCGTTAAAGGGTGATCATTCATAAACAAGACGGGCTGACCACTGGGTGGAATCTGCAAAGCGCCAATACACGCACCTTCACTTTCCAGTTCATGGCTAATTTTGCGAGTTAAAGGTTCAGCACCTGACAGTCTAAGTCCAACGCGATTGCTTTCATTGGTCACCAGCCATTCCTGCTGACAGAGTAGGTCTATACTGTCTGGTTCAAACCAATTAGTGCGTGGGCCCATCACAATATCGAGCTCAACCAGATCACCGACTTTGGGCAGATTTAGTTGAGCCACTTCGTTAATGCTGATATTGGTGACTTTGACCCGCCCCTGATAAATGGTATCACCAAGTTTTAGCGGTTCTGGCCCTAACACAGCCAAACTATCAAATGAAGCACTGTCTAAAACAGGTTGAACCTCAATGCCACCACGAACGGCAAGATAGTTTCTCAGCCCCGCTGTAGGCGGCTGAATGTGAAACTCATCACCGTCATCCAGATCAATGAGCTGATAACTGGCAAAATCTGCAGTTTGACCATCGGCAAATTTCACGCGAATTTTTGAGATGGCGCCTGTCACTGCAATCACAGCAGCATGCTGCAGTTTGGCCTTTAAGCCACCATTTAAAACTTCAATCACGGGCGTATCAGTTGGATTACCTACAAGACGATTGGCACTGTGCATCGCAGATACGTCCATTGCCCCTGCAATACCCACCCCTAGCTTGGTCTGGTTAAAACGTCCTTCATCTTGAATCAGCATCTGTAAACTGGGCGCAGTGATGCTAAACAATGGCACCGACTGTTTTGGCTCAACTGTGCTCGTGATCTGCTGCGGTATATTCACCGTTGTCGGACGATGCGTGACATCTTTAAAATGTACCGTCATGCCCGGCAACAAGAGCGCTGGATTTTGACGCTCTAAATCCCACATTTTTTCTGAAGTAGTACCAATCAGTTGCCAGCCACCCGGACTGTCTTTCGGATAAATACCAGAATATCTCCCAGCCAAGCCTAACGAGCCTGCAGGTATTTTTTTACGCGGAACCGTTAAGCGTGGAATATCGGTAAAAGGTCGGTCAGGACTGCTCATATAAGCAAAGCCCGGCGCAAAACCAATAAAAGCAACATTCCACATGCTTTGCTGATGTTTTCTAATCACATCAACAACAGACAGCCCTTGCAACTCAGCCACCTGTGCAAGGTCTTCACCATCGTAACGAATCGGGACTATCACTTCTTGACCACTACGCTCAAATCCAGCATCAACTTTGAGGCTCTGAATTGAAGCAACCAGCGTCTTAAAGTTGGTTTCGATCTCGTTGAAAAAAACCAAAATTGTTTTGGCAGCAGGGACTAGGTCTTTAATTCCATTTAATGGCCTGTTTTGCAATGTATTGTACAAGGCCAAAGTTTCTTCTAGGCTTGTAAGCTCAATCAGAAAACAATCAACGTTAACTGATAAAAAACGCATTGGCTTATCCTTTTTAATGGTTGCTTAGTCCAATTAGCCCATCCACGCGCGGTCAGGAATGTCGGTAATCAACATATGGCCGGGTGCATGGCTAATTGCAAAAGGAATTTTAGAGTTCATGACTGCCGCTTGTGGAGTGACTCCACAGGCCCAAAACACGGGGATTTCACCTGCTTCGATCCGGGAGGCTTCACCAAAATCAGGCTGATTTAGATCCCGAATGCCCAAGCCTTCAGGATATCCAATATGTACGGGTGCGCCATGCACACTCGGCATACTCGCTGTAATTTTTACCGCTTCACTAATTTGATGTGACGGAATAGGTCGCATGGAAACCACCATATTGCCTGAAATACGCCCTGCGGGCTGGCACTGAATATTACTTAGATACATTGGCACATTGGTCTTATCCTGAATATGTCGTACCTCAATCCCCGCTTCTTGCAGAGCAGTTTCAAAAGAAAAACTACAACCAATCAAGAAAGTCACCAAATCAGGATGTGCATGATAAATCTCGCTCGCATCGGTCACTTCATCGACCATTTCGCCCTCTTTCCAAATGCGATAACGCGGGAAATCAGTTCTAATATCTGAGTCTGCAGCAAGCTTGGTTGCATAGATGCCTTCTTCGAGCACATCCAACACTGGACAGCTTTGCGGATTACGATGTGCATAGAGCAAAAAGTCATAGGCCCACGCTTTCGGTACCGAAATCATATTCACCTGCGTCATACCCGCAGCCATGCCTGCTGTCGGCTGATCAAAACCAGCACGGATTTTTAAGCGTGCATCTAAAGCGGCTTCAAGCTGAGCTGGGTCGACTTTAATATCCTTATACATGGTGCTCATCCTTATACTTTATTTACAAACGGGCGGATTTCAATCTTGTGTTTTAGTAGTTCGGCTTTAATCGCTGCTGACATTTCTAAAGCGCCATCGGTGTCACCATGTAGGCAAATGGTGTCAGCCTGAATGGGAGTAAATACACCATCAATTGACTCTACTCCACCATTTTTCAGCATGGACACCACACGACTGGCCACAAATGCTGAGTCGTGTAAAACTGCACCGTCTAAACGACGAGACACCAGTGAACCATCGCTGTTGTAAGCACGATCTGCAAATGCTTCCGACACCACTTTTAAACCCGCAGCACGTGCCTGCTCGACCAAGTTTGAACCTGCCAAAGCCACTAGAACCAGTTCAGGATGATACATTTTAATCGCATCAATCACTGCGGCTGCCTGAGCTTGATCATGGGCAATGGTGTTGTAGAGTGCACCATGCGGTTTAACATATTGCACTTTTGAACCTGCCACTTTTGCTAAACCATCCAGCGCTGAAATTTGGTACAGCACATCAGCAATCAATTCGTCACGTGACACATCCATATTACGGCGACCAAAACCAACTAGATCTGGATAAGACACATGTGCACCGATCGTGACACCCAGTTCAACGGCTTTACGCACTGTTTTTAAAATGCCAAGCGGGTCTCCTGCATGAAAACCACATGCAATATTGGCACTGGTCACCACAGGCAAAATCTGATCATCATTGCCCATTTTCCATGAACCAAAGCTTTCGCCCAAATCACTATTTAAATCTACAAACATGGCATCATTCCTTTATCAATTCACGATCATCTGGCTTACAGTTTAGTCAAATAGTTAAACACGGTTGTAAACGACATATAGCCCATCCACCACGTCAACACACAGGTTAACGCACCCAGAATAATTAACCATTTTGGATAATTATAATTGCCCATCAAGTCTCTACGGCAAGCCGCAACATAGACAAAAATGGTAAGTCCGATTGGTAGAACTAAACCATTAAACCCACCAACAAAAATCAATAGACCGGCTGGCGTTGCACCTAATACCACATACAGTAATAAGGCCAAGGCAATGAAGCTAATCGTGGTGTAATTGCTTTGCTTTGGCGTTAAGTTCTTTTTAAATGCAGTGAAGAATGAAACCGAGGTATAGGCTGCACCAATGGTGCTACTGATCCCTGCTGCCCAGAAGATCAGGCCAAATAATTTATAACCGAATGTCCCCGTAGCGTAATGGAATGCCTGTGCGGCAGGATTGGCATTATGACTGGCGAGATCAATACTTGCTCCACTGACCACCACACCCAAGAATGCTAGAAACAGCACATAGCGCATGATGCCAACCACCACAATACCTTTGGTTGCAGCTTTGGCCACTTCATCGATATTTTCGGGACCAACTGCGCCTTTATCCAGTAAACGATGTGCACCTGCATAGCAGATATACCCACCAACCGTGCCACCGACAATGGTGGTAATAATGGCAAAATCAATTTGGTCTGGTGCAAAGGTTTGCTGTACCGCTTGTCCAACAGGTGGCATTACAATCACAGCCACAATAATGATCAGGATGATTTTCAGCAATCCCAATACGATCATACTTTTATCCATCGCAAGCGTGGCTTTTCTTGAGGCAAAAATCAAAATCGCCAAGGCACCACTGAGGATACCGCCCCACTTGGTATCCAAACCAAATAGCGCATTGAGACCTAATGCCGCGCCTGCAATATTTCCGATGCTAAAGAAGAAACCGCCTAGAATCACCAGAAACGCGAGCAGATAACCACTGCCCGGTAAAGCCTTATTGGCAATATCGGATGCACGCATTTGCGTGAGGGTCACTACACGCCAAATGTTTTGTTGCACCACATAATCAATCAAAATTGAAACTAAAATGGCAAACCCAAATGCGGCACCTAACTTCACCGTAAATACAGCGGTTTGGGTTAAAAATCCAGGCCCCATTGCCGAAGTTGCCATCATAAATATTGAGGCGACGATGGCCCATTGGCGATCGGATAGAAAAGAAGACTTCAGTAAAGACATATTTATGCGTTCCTCATCCATTTGAGCTCAATAACGCGATTTTTAACTTGATCCAAGAGCATCATTTTATTTACAAACAATCTGCTTTAATCCTTTTAAATCAAAAAGATTCCCTGTTCTCCCACAACGCGATGGGTAATCAAATCTTCCATTTAGAATAAGAACATAAGCAAGCCAGCTGGACAATACGACTTTTTACAGAAAAAATTTAAAGTAAGAATATGAATTTATTAATTTTTTATTTTTAATATTGTTCAATATAAATTTTACTTATCACATTCCATAAGCTGCTTTTATGGCTTATCCAACAAATGACCTTGTTCTAGAGCAAAGCAATACACTGTAAAGTAAGTGAAGCAGCTTCTATTTTTTGATGTGTTGATTCAGCCTTTGCATCGCACTTTCCGAGACCATCACGGCGACATCGGTTAATTTCTCTTTTAAAGCAACATCACTGCCTTGAATATAAATCGAGGTAAAGTGAAAGGTCTTTAACTGAATTGGCGTATTTAATATTTCTAATCGACCATCGGTAATTTCTTTTAAAGCGGTTAAGGTCGGCACCACAGCGATTCCCAAACCTTGCTCAGCCAAACGTAACAGTGTGGCTAAAGAATAACTGGTGATCGAAAGCGGCTCATCCAGCCCCTGTTCCTTCATTTTGGCTTTCAGCTCTTTATAGGGATAGGTAATTTTTGGATAGGTTAAGATCGTATGCGACATCAGGGTTTTCAATGACATTTGAGCAATCCCTCCTTTAAATGAAGGTGAAGCCAAGAAGCTGAGTTCAAAATCACAAAGTGCCTGTTCAATACATTCAAAAGCTAGCGTCGGCCCGAGTAAAAAGGCCATGTCAAGATCGCCTGTGCGTACACCTTCTTGTAAATTCGGGGTCAGATCAACCACAATTTCCACCGAAACTTTGGGAAATTCTTGCTGAACTTTCTCGATATATTCGACCAACCATGTGTAGACAATAGTTTCCGAAACGCCTAAACGAATTATGCCAGTCAAATGCTGATTTTCAGTTAATTCTGCGATGAGTTCAGTTTCTAAACGCATCAATTTTTCAGCATATTTAAATAAGGTCATGCCCTTATGCGTGGGTTTCAGTTGGCGAAAACTTCGATCTAAAACTTTAAATCCAAGGTCATTTTCAATGGCAGTGATTTTTTGTGAAACTGCTGGCTGAGTGGTCTGTAATTTTGTCGCTGCCTTATTAAAACTATTCAGCGTCACCACCCAGTAAAATGCTTCCAGATTTTTTAAATTCACGTTTCATCCTGTCTTAAAAAACTCCTCTCTTTTATAGTATGAAAGGTATTTCCATAATTAAGCTAGCAACATCAGCAGTTTTTTATGCAAGCCGCCTAGCATCAGAGCAACAAATACTCATTTAATCGTTTGAAATAAAACAAAATATAATATTTATTTTTAATCAATTATTGCACCAGCGGTCATGTTTACAACCGTTGCGGTCATTGAGTTCGCATGTTCCGAGGCAAGGAAAGCAACGGTTTCTGCAACTTGTGAAAGTGTCGGTAGTCGCTTTAGCATGGTGCCCTGAGCAGCACCTTCAAGCCATTGCCCTATGCTGAGCCCCATGGCCTGTGCTTTAGACTCAAACAATTCACGTGTATAAGAACCCGCTTGAACCGCATCAACAATTGCATGCGAGCGCACACCGAGTACCCGTATATTTTTAGAACCTAACTCACTGGCAAGCGCCTTAATAAACGCTTCAATTCCAGCACAGCCCACAATATGTCCTAAATGTCCCGGTATTGCCATCCGAGCTGATGGTGCCACAATTGAAATGATGGTTCCGCCGCGCTTACCGCCCATATAAGGAACCACAGCTTTCGATATATTAAACTGCGTCGTTAGAAATGGATTTATTCCCCCAACGAACTCATCAAGGTTTAACTCCAAAAGTTCTTTACCCTGATTATGTATAAAACTGGTCGCATTAATGACGATATCGAGTCCATCCGTCGCTTGGGCAATTTGAGCAACTGCCTCACTGGTTACTTGGCTATCTAGCACATCAACACTAACGGTATGTACCACACCTTTATGTTTTTGCAGTTGTGTCGCAATGTTTTGTAGTTTATTTAAATCTCTTGCGCATAAATAAACATGTGCTCCTTCACGAAGAAAAACCCGCGCAATCGCAGTGCCAATTGCACCGCTGCCTCCAAAAATTACTGCTACTTTTCCCTTGAGCAACATACGGCATCCTCTTGTTATTGTGCGCCATAGTTAGGTTATGACACACAATAACAAGTGATGCAATTTTATACAGATTAAAGTTTGTATGGGTTTATGGGAGATGAACAAAAATAACGTCTAAATCTTGTTTTGGTACAAACTTGGTTTTGCTCATTTGAAATTGAGTCGGACTAATTTTGTTAACTTTGCCATCCCAACAAAATGAAACCAGTTCGTCTTTATCACGCTCAATCGTTAACTTAAAGTTTTCAATAGGCTTTGCCCAGTTAGCACCTGTCGTCAAAATATAACCTAACGCACTAAACGGCGAATGTTCTGCCTGTGCTTTTTTAAGGCCCTGCTTAAACTGTTTATCTATGCAAAATTGCTGGCTATCTTCGTCTGGTGTGAGACCCACAGACCCGCCCACCAAAGGTTGATATTGATGCTGAATTTTGGTCAATGCATTGGCTTTAAAGGTTTGCTTCCAACTATAAATCACTTGAGATGACCATGGAATTTCATCATCTTTTTTAAAATTCGCCAAAATTTTCTGCATTTTTGGCTGCTTACATTGCTTTAATTTATCTACATAATAGGCAGAGTCATCATTGTTGCGAACCCAGGGATTAAGCATCTCTATTTGGCTAAAACCACATTGTTTAAATAGATCTGTTGCATCAATCAGCGGCGACTTTTCATCCTTTTGGATAAAGGTGCGCACATGCATTTCTGGTTTTATATTTTTACCATCAACAATAATTTTAAAGCTTTTTAACAATGCTTCGGTATGGGCAAAATCCGCTTCAAAGAAGTTATCAATACGCGGTAAGGGAAATAAAATGGTTTCCGTCACATCTTGAGAACTTAAATTTTTATACAGATAATCCACCTTAATCAGCTTTTTACTAATAAATAGCTCTTCACTTTGCATCGCAATCTGCGCATTTTTAATATAGGACACTCCACCCGTACCGACATAACCGGTTGAGTCATTAGCGAGACTATAGCTTGGTAGCTGAATCAAAATAGCAGAAATAAATAAAATATTTTTCATTATTAAGTACTCAGTTTAATACTGTAATTATCAAGACAATGATAGCGGCTCAAGACTCCGGCTGTTAACTTATTCCACTTAATTTTGCATCGAAGTAAAATCATATTAAATCTTTGACTATGCATCATAAGCATTTAAAAAGAAAAAGTTTTCATGTAAAACCCTACCATTCAAAATCTATGATTTTATCGTAAATGGCTAACTGTACATTGAATATACATACTCTCATTTCACCACCCTTTTTTTCAATAACTCAAATTTGTTACCATTGCATCACTAGAAAGGCTTGAAGCCGCTTTATACTATGGATGCAATTCTCTACGTTTATTTAGTTGTCATCATTATTTGAGTGGCATCCATATTCACAAAAACTGAAATTGGTTCAATCACCAAAAGTAAATATTATTGATTTTTAAAGAGTTTAATACGCATGAATAGCGCTGAAATCATGACTGATCTTTCATCACATACGCCGATGATGCAGAAATACCTTTACATTGATTTATAAAACAATTTTTCACTAATTTCTAAAAACCTATACAACAACCTACACTTTTCCAAAATCATTAAAACAGCCTACACCGCAACCTACCCACCATTTTTTATGCCCATCAAATAAGCAATCAGATTGAATCATTAGATGAGCTGAATCATAAATTTATTTGACTCATTTAGTGAGTCGAATATACACTACAATCTACTCACTCCCATTCTTCACTCTTTCAGAGGATGACCAAATATGTATGATGACTGGATTTGGAAACAGCCTTACTGGACAAGCTTTACATGGAAAGATGAAAATATCCTTCCACTCACCAGACATATTCATCAAAAAATTGGAATCCTGATTGGACAAAGTCAGCATAATCCTGAAAAAGAATACCTTACCCTAGACAACCTGATTGCCAATCTTGTCTCATCCTCAGCAATTGAAAATGAAACTCTGAATGTTTATTCGCTGCGTTCATCTCTGGCAAAACGCCTAGGTGTATCACTGGAACAACCCTATCCAAGCTCAGAACGTTCAGATGGTCTAGCCAATATCATGTTGGATGCCTTAAATAATTTTGAACAAGACTTATCTGTTGAAAGATTATTCCAATGGCATCAATGGTTATTTAATGAAACTGACTGGACGATGCAACGTATTCGGATAGGACAATTACGTGGACATGAACCTATGCAGGTTGTATCAGGGCGCATGGATTACCCTACTGTACATTTTGAAGCTCCACCACGAGATGGTTTAGAGCAACGTGTAGATGAATTTATTCAGTGGTTTAACACAGGTAGAACCAATACCCTGCTTGACCCACTCATTCGGGCTGGCATTACTCACCTATGGTTTGTGACACTCCATCCTTTTGATGATGGTAATGGACGTATTACACGTACATTGACTGACTTGGCTTTAGCTCAGATGGATCAACAAAGTATCCGTCTATATGCTATGTCACCTGTCATCCTGAATAAGCGTAAGAGTTATTATGAAATTCTTGAAGCCACTCAAAAAGGTAATTCTGATATTACAGATTGGTTACTTTGGTTTCTAGAGGCACTCAATGAAAGCCTTGAGCAAACATTAAAGCGTATTGAAAGGACGCTTCGAAAAAGTACATTTTGGCAGGTTTTTTCGGAAGTGGATTTACAGGAGGGGCAGCGTAAAGTTTTAAACCGACTGCTTGATGGTGGGGAAAATGGCTTTGAGCATGGAATCAGTGCTTCACAATATCAGAAAGTGGCTAAAGTTAGCCGAGCAACAGCAACTCGCCATCTGACTGATTTATTGGAAAAAGGCTGTATCATAAAACTTGAAGGTGGTGGGAGAAATACAAGGTATCAAATCCAAAATTTAAGGGTTTAAGTAATTCTAAACCCTTACTACAGCCCCACATAAAACTTCTCAATCAACTGTCGTGTTTTCACTAACAAATTGGATAATACACTGTCCCGCTCAAAAAGCTTGATCTTGTAGTTTGGCAACTCTTTCATTTCTTCTTTTCTTGGTAAGCGTTTATTGAATTCATAATTATCTAACACTTGCTTCATTACTTCAGGCTTTATATTTTCTTGTTCACAAAAGTGCTGATAAGCTTGCTCTTTTTCCGCATCCCAAAACTGAGCAAAAGCCACTTGTACGCTTTGCCCATTGATCATTTTCGGCATGTTTTCTTCGATGAACTTTTGTATCAAGTCTTGCTTGTCATGCAAGCTAATATCACTGCCAATCAGGTCATGTACTTGGGCTTCGTATTTCTTACGCTGCTCATCTGTTTCAGCATTCACTGCCATCTGTAACAGTGTCAGGATATAACCCACATTGATACGATCACTGTGCAGCAAATCCAATTGAAAATCGACATCATCCAGCACCGAGACTTTTTCTTTCTTGGTGGTTTTTCGAATCGCACGACAGAGATCAGCATATTTAGATGCAAAATTCGCAAAGTGCTGTTTATCTAACTTTGTCAGGTCTTGATCGTACTCTATAAAAGTCTGCAATTGAGCGTTGTAACGCATGACCTCACGAAACGCTTTAATAAATTCAAGTTGTTCATCTTCTGTGACTAAGTCATCTACTGTTTGATAGTCAGGCGTAATACTGAGTAGCTTTTCAACGGCTTGCTCATAATCTTGTTTGATTTCATCAAAGCTAGGGACAAGAACGGTCTTCCGTGCTTCTTTATTTGAAAATAATGCTAATGCTTCATCTGTAGCACGTTTTAGGTTACGGAAGCTAATAATATTTCCAAATGGTTTTTTATCATTGTAAACACGGTTAGTCCGTGAAAAAGCCTGAATTAGACCATGATATTTAAGGTTCTTATCGACATACAAGGTATTCAAAGGCTTTGAGTCAAAGCCTGTGAGGAACATATTTACGACCAGTAAAATATCAATCTGCTTTTTCTTTACCCGATCTGCAATATCACGGTAATAAGCATAGAATCCATCACCAGAGTTATAATTTGTGCCGAACTGAGCATTATAATTGGCAATATAGCGATCCAATTTATCACGACTAGACTGATTTATTTGGTTCGGAGTATCCGTTGATTCTTCTTGAATCAATCCATTTTGGTCATTGTTCTCAACAGCTTCATTCGCACCGTAGGAGAAAATAGTCGCAATGGTGAGAGGTTTAAATAATCGACCTTGCGCCTCATCTTGTTGTTGCTTCTCAGCTTGTACCTTTTCAAACAGTTCATAATACTGCGTTAGGGTATCCACTGAACTGACACAGAACATCGCCGTAAACTCACGGTTCTTGGTTTTAGTGTCATGCGTATCAACGATATAACGAGCAATCATTTCTAATCGCTGCGGATTATCATAAAGCTCTTTGGTATCTATCCCTTCAACATCTTCATCATAGTCAAGGTTGTTCTGCATACCTTTAGCAGTATATTTGCCACGATAATCTATTTGGAACTGCAATACATTGCGGTCTCGAATCGCATCCACAATCACATATTGATGCAAACACTGATTGAATAAATAATCTGTGGTGAGTTTCAAACCTGCTTTGGATTGACTATTTTCCTCAAAGATCGGTGTTCCCGTGAATCCAAACATCTGTGCATTACTAAAGAACTTTTTTATGTTTTGATGGGTATCACCAAATTGACTACGGTGACATTCATCAAAAATGAATACGACTTTTTTGTCTTTTAGATAATTGATGTGTTCTAAATATCGGTCTGTGCTAATCGCACGATTCAGCTTTTGAATGGTGGTCACGATAAGCTTGTCATGGCGTTGATCGAGTTGCTTCACTAAAGTATGTGTGCTGTCTGTGCTATCCACACTCTCAGCTTTAAAGGCATTAAACTCGCGTGAAGTCTGGGTATCAAGGTCATTACGATCCACCACAAACAAGACCTTTTCTACATCAGGCATTTTCATGATGAGCTGACTGGCTTTAAATGATGTCAGTGTTTTACCTGAACCTGTGGTGTGCCAGATATAGCCGTTTTGCTCTGAATTCTGTACATGGGCAATAATCTTTTGCACGGCGTAAATTTGATATGGGCGTAACACCATCAAACTTTTACTGGTTTCCAGCATTACCATGTATTGAGTCAGCATGTCTGTAAGATGCTTATGATTTAAAAATGCATCAGCAAAATCGACAATTTCATTGATATGTTTATTGGCAACATCTGCCCACGGAAAGGCAAACTCTATCCCTGTCGTACCGTTTGAATAGTAGCGAGTATTTGCGCCGTTACTGATAATAAAGAGCTGAATAAAACCAAACAGCCCTTGCCCTGCCCAATACGCTTCACGAATATAGCGTTGCGTCTGATTGAAAGCTTCGGCAATTTCCATGCCTCGTTTTTTCAATTCAATTTGAACTAAAGGCAAACCATTGACCAAGAGCGTGACATCAAAACGGCTGGTTCGACCATTAAAATCACGATGATCTACCGTGATTTGATTGGTGACTTGGTATACGTTTTTGCTTGGGTTATCCGATAAAAAGAAAATGTGCTTACTTGAACCATCATCAAATTTAACAGGAAACTGGTCACGTAGATTTTTAGCTCTTTCAAATACAGTGCCTGTATTGAGAAAGCTAATGACCTGCTTCCACTCAGTTTCTGATAATGGTGCAAGTCCGTTGGCACGTTCAATTTGTGTTTTGAGATTTGACAGTAGTTGGCGTTCATCCTTGATGGTAACGGTTGCATACCCTAGCCCTTGCAATTGTGCAATCAGTTCATTTTCAAGTTGATATTCGCTTTGTACTGTCATTTCATCCTCTACTCTCTAAATTCTTATTCGATTTATATTCAATATACTGATTTATCTTAAATTTTTTTCAACTACATCTAACAAACTTGCTTTCTCCAAAATTAAATCTCGAATCGCTTCAAAATTATTTTCAGGTGCTCGCCAATAGATACATAACCAGCGTTCAGTACCACCTTTATATTTTTCAATTTTCCAGTTGAGGTAGCGTGAATCATCATTGCATTTCAAAATAGAAAATGCTTGTTCCTCTAATGCTTCAGGTAAATTCAAAATGTAAGTTGTCACATCAAATACTGTTTCACCTTGATGCTCTTTAATAAATAAAGTGGTATTTGTTAAGTTATTCCACGCATGGTTATAAAAACGAATTCCGCCCCATGTTTCATACTTGTTATAAGCATCATAATCCTCAATCGATTGATTAAGTAGTTGGCTAATATTGTCTACAACTTCTTTAATCGTATTGGTTTTAAGTTTTTGTAACTCTTGAATCTCTTGATAATGATCAAAAATAAATTGGATACGGTTCATATCTAGATTCTGTATACGATAATAACTTTCAAGATGCAGCAAAAACTCACGCGCAAACAAATTCCATTTATTCATGGGATTCGTCATCATTTGTTCTGCAAGGTAAGGTCGGATAGCATTCACCAATTGTTGGTAGGAAATACCGAGCCAATTTGGGGCTTCACTTTTACCAGAGATACTGAGTATCAAGCCAAGGATAGTTTTGCCTTTTGAGCGTGTTTGAGCATATTTCACATAGTCATCAAATGGATTGTTTTGATGATGATAAATTTTTGCTTCTACCAAAATGAGATGAGTATCGGTATCAATCATTAGGTCGATACGATTACTATTATGTGTAACGCATTCTCGCTCCAAATTTTCCACTTGACCTAAACTAGAATTCTCTAGGGTGCTGATTCCCTCAACAACATCACTAAAGCCTTTCCAGAACACCTCTCCTAACTCATGGGATTCTTGAGGGTTTAAGAAAAATTCAAGCAATTCAGTGGTGGGATTTTCGTAATGGTTACGAATCGCAGTATCGAAAAAAGTTTTTTCTCGTGGTGTCGCTTTAAACTTTTTTGCAGAATCTAAAAGTTGTGTGAAATGTTCAAAAGGTGAAGTTGCTAAATTCACTATGTCCCCCTACACAAACATCTGCTGCAACAAGCCTTTTTTCCACTGTTTAGCTTGTTCAATTTGTTGTGCAACGACTTCTATTTTTTGGTCGATGGCAGATAGGAAATTGGCGATTTTGGTCTGTTCCTTTAGAGATGGAACTTTTAACTCAATATTTCCAATGGAAGTCGTATTAAGACTAGGCACACCTGTAGCTTCGTTCAGATTTAACCAATTCACTAAAAGTAATTGTTGAAAGGCGAATTTAGGTAGTATTTTTTTACCTATTTCCGTATAAAACAATGTATCTACAGTCCAAAATTTACCTGATATAAATTGAGGTTTATCTATCGTACCTTTGCGACCAATCAGAATACTTTCCCCGTCATAAAGGTATGAGTCAACATAGCGCATAATGCCGCCAGTACCTAAAACAGGAATGTCACCATCATCTAATTTCTTGTGATCTTTACCATATTTAATTTTAATGACCTCTTTAAATTTTAATTCCTCCCACTCCCCAAACTCACTCCCATCATCCGCTTTAAAACGAACCTGTTGACTAAACAACTTCTGCATCATGCCTTGTTTATACTGGCTGAGTAATTCATGTTTTTGAGTCAGTTGGCTAATCTTTTCATCGACTGCGGAAAGAAAAGAGGCGATTTTGGTTTGTTCTTCTTTAGAAGGTTTATTAATTTTTAAATCTTTCAATTGAGAAGAATACAGGTGAACAACAGAGTTACCCTGAGCTAATTGAGCAATTTCTAATTTTTTTGCTGAACTCAAATAGTACGCGAGCCATTCACCATTTTCGTGATGACTTAAAATATTTAAATCACCACTGAGAATAATATCATCACGCAATACACATGATGCTGTTGCAATATCAATTTGGGTTTCACCTGATGCTGGAATAATTACATCACCAGCTTTGCTTAATACACATTCAGATTTTGATACATTGGTTTTAGATTGAATATGATCAATTACCTGACCATAAGTTGTATAAAGTTCACCATACCGAATACATAAATTAATACCATCTTCTGAGATATCAGCTTTAGATATTCCCTTACCTTTTGAAAAGGTAGCTAAATTCTTTAGGGTTTCTTGCTTCCAATCCCCATCAAACTCTTTAAATCTTAACTTCGGTGCAGCCATTACTTCACCTCCGCAAACGGCGAAGCAATCCCTAGCTCGGCGCAAAACTCACTAATCACCGCATCGGTCTTTTGGCTTTCAACTTCCAAAGCCTGCAAGGCTTGAGCAATTGCATCAAGGTCAATCTCATTCTCAGCTTCAAAAGTATCCACATAACGCGGAATATTCAGGTTAAAGTCGTTGTCTTTCACTTCTTTTAAAGTCGCCACATGCGCATACTTTTCAATATTCTGACGGTTTTCAAATGCCCCAATAATATTGTCCAAATGCTCAGGCAATAACTTGTTTTGATTCTTCTGCTTTTCAAACTCGTTGCTGGCATCAATAAACAAAATATTGTCTTTATGCTCACGGTTTTTCTTCAACACCAAAATACAGGTCGGAATAGACGTGCCATAGAAAATATTGGCAGGTAAACCAATAATGGTATCAATCACATTGAGCTGTTCAATCAAGTACTGACGAATTACACCCTCACTCGAACCACGGAATAAAACGCCATGTGGAAGCACTACCGCCATCGTGCCGTGCTCATCCAATTGATGCAGCATGTGCTGAACAAATGCCATATCCGCTTTAGAACTTGGCGCAAGTTTGCCATAAGCCGCAAAACGCTCATCCTGTAAAAATAACGGATCAGCAGACCATTTTGCCGAAAATGGCGGATTGGCAACCACCGCATCAAAACGCTTGTCCAAATGCTGCGGGCGAATCAAGGTATCTTCTTGCTTAATATCGAACTTGGCAAAATGCACATCATGCAAAATCATGTTCATACGTGCCAAGTTGTAGGTAGTACGGTTCATTTCCTGACCGTAAATCATGTCGACATCTTGCACTTCACGCTTTACACGTAGCAACAACGAACCAGAACCACAAGTCGGATCATAGACTGAACGTAAACGAGTTTTACCTTGAGTTACGATCTTCGCCAGTAAGGTTGATACCGTTTGTGGCGTATAGAATTCCCCTGCTTTTTTGCCTGCACCTGATGCGAACTCACCAATCAGGTATTCATAAGCATCACCTAAAATATCTGATTCAGTATTTGAAATATCAAAATCAATATCGTCTAAATGACTGAGAACCTTTGCCACAAGCTCATTACGATCACTCGCCGTATTTCCGAGCTTGGTCGAATTTAGATCAAGGTCTTCAAACAGATTGGCAAAGTCATCGGCAGAGTCTGAACCCAGCGTACTTTGTTCAATGGCTTTTAGCGTTGCAGCCAAATCATCTAAAATAAATTCGCCTTTACGACCACGTTCAGCAAGCGTATGGAATAGTTGCTTTGGTGTCAGCGCATAGCCGACTTCTTCAATGGCATTCTTTTTAATTTCTTCGATATATGGCACATGCTCAGCGTTATTCTCATCAAGCTCTAAAAAACCAATATCTTCGCCATCAAGTAATTCATTAGCGAAGCTAACTGCTTTTTCAGATAAATATTTAAAGAAGATAAACCCAAGAATATAGTCACGAAACTCATCTGCACCCATTTTGCCGCGTAAGGTATTGGCAATATTCCATAGTTGTTTTTGTAGCTGTTGCAGTTGTACTTGGGTCATTGTTATTAAAGTCCGAAGAGAAGAATGAAACGTGAATAGTTTACCGAAATTTAATTATTTTTCAGCAACATTTGAAAGGTGAAAGACATAATTTGTCGTGCTTACAATAAAGCTTTTATTCAAATCAAAAATCATGGTTTAAAGCTAATCCTCAAGTGATTGGCTAACAGATCTATCCATCAAAGATTTTGAATTATACTTTCTTAAAAGTAGATCAAAAAAGATAACCCCAATTTCTTCAACTTCTGATTATCTTAAAGAATATTGCCCTAAACCAAAGACACAACCTTTTCCTGTATGCAACCATTGCCCCAAATATAAATAATAATATAATTCATCAGATAAGCCTGTGAGTTCAATCGTTCCTCTTAAACCATCAAGATCCATCCGCTGTTTTTGACGATTCGAATAGCGAGACCATTTCACCCACTCAACATCAAACTTGCCATCAACCAATTGGATATCCTTAAAAATCTTTTGTTTCAGTACATCATTTACCGTTAAATCACTATAGATCTCTGCGATTGTCAAATAGCGTCTAAAAATGGCCCAGCAAAAGGTTTTTACATCAAAATTCTCAACTTTTAAAAAGTTGCCCTGATGTTGTAATCTCACATGAGTTACGAGACTAAGTCGACACGAAGATTGTGGTGCAATCAATAGTTTGGGGTGATCACAAATAGAAAAACTCTGGAATTCAGCCTGAATACCGCCATTTGATAGTTGTGTTCCAAAGCCAATTGCTAAAGCTCGCTGCCAAGCGAATTGAATCATCATCAATTGTTGATGAGCCATCTCCCCAATTAACACCATATAAAATCTTGCTACCTGCCCAGATTTTAATAAACCAGGCAGTCCATGTGCTTCTATGATAAAAGGTGGCGGGATATCCTGTACTCGCTCCTGTGTTTTTAGCTCACGTTTAGTTGGATCAAAAAGCTGTCTATATAAGCAGCTTTCTATAGGATTACATTTACATATACCTTTATTACGTTGGGCAGTAAGACAAGCTATACTCTTCAGTGCATGACCAAATGCTCCACGTAAAGTGGAACCTGCATAATCAGGTAACTGCATTGCTGTAAGAACTTTAAATTGGATTGTGTAACGTGTGATTTTAAGGGTGGACATATAAACTCTTTTTTAATGCAAAGCTTTGGTTACTTTCTCTAGAACAAAACTATATCCTTGCTTTTGCATAAAAATACGATGATGTGGATCTAGATCACACTCCCAAAGATTACGATCTTTGTACTGTTTTTCTTGCAATGGCTTAGGATCTAAAGACTTTAAAGCATGCTTACAATCATTTTCAGTATAAGAAGCTAACTCTGCAATACGCTCATTGATAATCTGTAATATTTGAGGCGATAGACTTTTGGTACTTACTTCAAAAGTATCTGCATAAATCACTCGCTCAGAAATGCTATCTAGTAGTTTTTGCTGATAAATTTGTTTATAACCACTGTGCCATAGTAACTCCCCCCATTCTGACAACACGACAGTTTGTTCATCAAGTTGAAACAGTAAACTATCTGGAATCTCTTTCCAGTCATTTCTTTGAACAGGTAAATCATTACTTAAACGGCGAAATACATATAAATGGCGATGAATGATATTTTCATCTAATAAAAACGGTAGCTTTGGGATATATAATAATTCCTGACTACTTTCAAATAGATAAAAAGTCTGATCGGCATAAATCGTCGATAACGCTTGGAGAAAACCATTTAACCCCTTAAAACCACCCGTTAAATTGAAATAGACCGCATAACCATTTGCCCTATATCCATCAAAAAGCTCTGCTAACTGTTTAACAAGGCTAGATAAGGACTGCCTAAATCCCTGTAAAGATGCAGTGTTAAGTCCATCTGAACTAATAACTTGTGTTTGACAGCCTCTTTGTTGCAGCCATAATGCAATACTTTCTGCTGTAAATTTCCCCAAATAAGTATCAGTTGCTAAGAGGTAATATATATCCTGACTATTTAGGATATGTTGAGATTGCCAGCTTAATAAGCTATTTAATTCAGCACTATTTTTCTGGGCGTTAGCTTCGTCAGCCTGTAAGAGTAATTGGCGGCGATGTTCAACATGCTTTTGTAAGTTTAAAAAAACATCAGGTTCAATATCCTGTTGTTTGTGATTACTATACTTACTAATTAAACGGCGAAGATCATCACTAATTCCGCCATTTGTAAGTAAGCTTGTGCCACAAGTGTTTAAAATTAAAGAAGGCATCATCATTCCTTATTGCGGTAGAGTCTGCCACAAATCTTTTGCCGCACCTTTTTTCTTACGATCAGCACCGACATGGTCATAAACTGATTGAGCAACTGCTCGTAATTTAGGGTAAGACTCAGGAGGCCATTGTACCGATTTTACAATAATATCTTTTAGTGCTTGACCTAAAGGGTTGCCACCAATCCCCCCTCCTTTGGGTGATTTTACAATCTTTTCTTTCAACTCATTAATAAGCTGGTCATATTCAGGTAAGTCTTTTTTCATCTGTTCCTGAATAAAATCATTCAATTGATTTACTAATTTTCTTTCTGCTTCTTTAAAATACCCATAACCGCTCGATGCTTTTGCCCCTAAACCATTCTGGAACAGCGCGTTTTCCAAGAGCTGTTTAGCGAAATCTACCCATTGCTTATCGCCCTCAATAGCAAAATAGAAACTCCCCTGAACTGCTACTTGTTGATTCGGTACTGGGCTATCAAAATCTGTGGCTTCCGTTTGTGCTCCTGTATAATACTCCTGATGATGCACCGTCACGATTTCTTTCACAAAAGGTTTCTGCACACTTGTTTTAGGAATCCACCATGCATCATGCCAAATTAAATAACCAGCAGTATCATTGAGCAGATTCCCTTCACCATCATGTAATGGATCGTCATCCCCATGACCAAATAAAATTGTTAAATATTTAGAATCTAGCCGTATTGCCTCAGCATATTGACGTACTGCACCTTTGATACTAGAACCTGCAATCATAGGGAGACCATAGGTATGATGAGTAATCACCCCCGTTTCAATACTTCCACCAATATTTAACCCTGTGAATAATCGTCCATCAACTGTTGCAACAGTCGTTGCAAAAGTACTTGATCTTGCTCCCGTAAATTTTAACCAGCGCTCAAATGCAAGTTCGTATAATTGTGACGGCTGTACACTTGTAATCGTATCAATCAATACACTTTTTAATGGTTTCTCACCAGAACCTTCGTATTTAGCCAATTTACGTTGCAATAATAAACCTGCATGTGAGGAATCAACTGTTATGTGATCAAATAGCTCTTTTAGTCTATCTCTCATTAATTTTGCCATAACATTACCCCTCCAATAATGCTTGTGTATAGCGTTTTAACCATGCTGAGGCATCTAAACTTTTACGTGTAAGGTATTGATATTCTGTTACCGTAGAGCCAATAACCTGCGTATGTAAAGAATCTGCATTTTCAATTTCTAATACATGCGCTAAATCTGCTAAATATTGTAGATGTTCGACTTTACCCTTGCCTTGTAAAAATCCCACCGCTTGCGCCAAACCTGCTTGCAAAATCATGGTCGGAAAAGTTAATGCTAATGTACGGTATTTCTTTTCAATTTCACGACCTTTAACATCATTAATTTTAGGATAAGCTCTAATTGCATATTGTTGTGTACGAATTGTCATTCCAAACTCCCCAATTTATTCTTGAACAGCATTTAAAAGAAAACGACACAAACCACGCCCTACCGTATGCTTACCACCAAGCTGTAAGGCTGTTTCACCGACTGGTAACAAATTTGACAAAGCTTTTGCATCTAAACCAGAACGATCACGAGCTTGGCTAATCCCCATGACTCCCCATAACACACTATCTGTTGGCAAATTTTCTTCTGTCCATAATGCGCCATCTTTCACAATACGAGTTTCTCGCTCAATACGAATTCGAGTACGAACTTCAGTTGCTGTGTCAGCTAAAAAGGAAAAAGTATCATCAGGTAAAATAACAAAGCGAGCTTTAAATGCTTGCTGCCAATCTGCACTATCAGGATATAAAGCTTGAGCTATTGCTTCTGCCCAACCATCTGCACTATTTGTTGTATCTGTTACATCAATATCCAAATCTTCTAATGCAACTTTATTACCAAGTTTTAATACAGTAGCCTGAGTCACAATTGCATTATTCGCTACAAGCACATCCAAAGCATTAAGCTGTAAATCTCGTTGATATTGCTTTAAAATAAAAGGACAGGTTGCATAAGCGACTGTACCTGCAAATGAGCGAATCGGTAAAATAAGAAGATGAGCATCACCAAAAGCAATTGCTCCTGCAAAACTCGCCTCTTGTTGATGGTACGGCCCAAATAAAGTAT
Organism: Acinetobacter sp. NBRC 110496; assembly: GCF_000876115.1. Taxonomy (NCBI): domain Bacteria; kingdom Pseudomonadati; phylum Pseudomonadota; class Gammaproteobacteria; order Moraxellales; family Moraxellaceae; genus Acinetobacter; species Acinetobacter sp. NBRC 110496. Next base: position 14,090 of record NZ_BBTF01000014.1, on the reverse strand, counting down.
GAACTTTCTCTTTACCTAATGGTTTTTCCCATTCATCACGCAATACACCTTTTAACGATGAACCTGGAACTAGAGGCAGATTTGTTGCTTTAGAACGAGCGATCGGCAAATCGACTACCCCAACACCTTGCCCTGTTCCTACATGTAGTGCTGATAATGCTTGTAAATGAAAAATACGTGATTCCATAATCTATCCTTAATCTTAAAAATTATTGTGCTGACCATGCTGTGATCATCGTTAAACCAAAGCCATCTTTTTGATCTTGTAGATCATCTGTCAAATTTTTGAACCAGAAGTGATCAATATCTTGCTGTGTCAATGTGCCTGACAAGATTTCAAACCAATATACTGAACCTGCGGCAACCGCTTTACGCATTGCTTTAGGTTTCCATTGCTGTAAATCCCACCCCGAAACAGGTAACCAACGATCAACTGCAACTGCTTTTAAAGCCACTTGAATATGAGGACTATTTGGTAATGTTCCAATTAATGTCTCTTGATCGAGCCATGCTGGTAAATATCCATTTTGGAATATTGAAGGAGTAAGTAATGTGAGCTTAAAACCTTTTTGTAGCTGAACGTTCTGATGCAAATTTACATCCATATCTGGAAAGATAGCGTGTTCAACTTTTTTAAAGTGAGATAAACGTCGCTCCCCTCCAAATGTTGCTAATCCTTGTTGTAATTCGCACTCCGCACCAACCACAAAAACCAATCGTGAATTTGACCATATCGTGTTTGGTTCTGTTGTTATTTTTTGATGCCCTAAGTCTAAACCTGCTGTTTGAAATAAATATCCATCATCACTCGCTAATGAATCATTATTTAATGCAACATGAGTACGAATATCAACAGGAATATTTTTTAGTCCATTTTTCTGAATATCTCGAATATCTAAGGCATTATCATTTTGCCATTTAATCAAATCATCGAGTGACCAATATTTAATGCCAGACTCTGGCTTACCTTTAATATGATCTTGTTCCATTTGCACAGGGATTAATTTTTGATGCAAATCACTATCACAATCTTGATCAAATTGTTTTGGAATTAATCGAATAAGCTCTGTAGCTTGCGTATCTTTGTTCTTAAAGAATACTGCATCACTAGGTTTTGGCACTAAAAGCGTAATATGATGATTCTCATCTTGTTTCGCCAATAAAGCTCCCGCGCAAGCGATATCACGTAATTCTTTTACCTGATCATCTGCTAAGGTTGCTCGTTGCTCGTTATTTCCTTTAAAACCATTCTGATTTTGTTCAAGCTTCAAAGCTCGAATCAAACCCGCTGCACTTGAAGGCAAAGGAAATGTCGCATCATCTTGATAAGCCTGTGTTCCAAATGGCTTACCTGAACGAAATACCAATGGTGCAAGTGATTCAATGAAATAATAGTGTTTTGCCATTGTTATTCCTTAATTAAATCTTGATTGGTTTTGGCTGCTAACCAACGTGCAATAATCAACTCATTTGCTAATTGATTTAGATCTTTGACTTGCTGAACACGTTTTTCCAAATCTTGTTTAGGAATCGCCTGACCGTGTGCTGTTCTTGCTTTATCAAGCATTCTGTTAAATTCAGCTTGTTGAATCTGATGACCATATTGATCACTTAGAGCAAATTGTGTTTGTAAATGAATAGCTCGAGTATCATAAGCAATACGGCTTGGTAACTCCTTATTTTGATAAGCTTTAACCCAATTTTCTAAGGCCTGATGAGCTTGGTCTTCAATGCCCTCATCATCTGTCCAACGTAATCGTAAATCCGTGGTCGCACCTGAACGAACTGCTAAAGTTATTCCCAGCGCATTTCGTTGTTGATCCTGGGCTTCATCATTACCTTTTGCTACTTTTTCAGCACGTTTTGCCAACTCTCGAATGACACCTAAAGGTGTCATATGATGGACAATCGCCAAGCCAACAGAGAGTGTTGGTGTCTTAATCTTTTGATTGGGCTGAGCTTGTTGTAATTTATTAACAGCAATTTGCAACTCTTGATTAAATGTTTGACTAAGAGATTTGGCACATGCATAAGCTTTATATAAAGGTACGAATCCTAAAACATCATCTCCGCCTGCATAGATACAATGCCCATCATAATCACGCATTTTCGTAGAAACACTTTCTGCAAATATAGATAAGGCTTTGGTGATTTCTTTATGTTGTGTCTCATTCTGAGCAGTATCAAGTAACTCGCCCATACGATCGCCATCAGCCAGTAATAGCACACCATAAGAACATGGCTGACTACCATTTTTCCAAACATCAGCATTTTTTAGCGTTTGCTTAAATGTATTGAGCGCTTGAAAAGCCTCTTCAGCTTCAAAATCTTGTTTACGTTTTTTATCAGCTTGAAGGATTTCTGCATCTAAACGTGAAGGATAAAGCAGTTGAGCGTCAAAAGGTAAGTTTGCATATTTGCCATCATTCCCTGTCACTCGAGTTGCTAACTGTAATTTAATTAAGGGTTCATAAGCTTTGTTAATAATGCTTTTTTGATTCGCTGTTAACGCCTCAATCCATGCATGCGCGGCAACCCGAGTAAATGGTGTAAATTGTTCAGCGTCCCCACCTAAACGTTTGGCAACACCTGCACAGTCTAACTGTTCAGAATCAGACAAACCCAATTGACTACGTAAACGATAGCTCATGTTATTTTCTTCAGGGAGTACGGTTTCTCTAGCTCCATCCAAAGATGATTTTGGAATCATCAAACCATTCTCAAATGCATGACTTGCACTTGCTGTAAAATCACGAGTCGCTTTCCGAGCAGCTAAAACTTGTGCAGCCTTTTCACTGGCTTTTTTATAACCATTAGATCCTATTTTTGCCCAAGCAGCTTGTGTTTCAACATAGTCATCTATCTGTTTGTCCCATATTTTAGAACGTAATTGATGTCGATGTGATAATTTATCAAACGCTATTTCTGCAACCTCTTGGAAACACTGTTTCGCTTCTTCACTTGCTTTTTTAGCTAAATCAGCAACACTTTCTGAGTTTTCAGCATTTACAATGACTTGAATTTTATTTCCTACAGAAAATACACTTCCAGCTTTTAAATCTTTATGAGGTTGTTCAGTATAAGGAAAAATCATTTCTGCTTTCTGATCAGATAAGTACTTTGCAACTGCTTTAGACATTTCTGACAGTAACCAAGAACCACTCCATAAATCACGACTACGGCGAGCAACTGCAATAAACCCCTGTACAGGTCCAACGGAAATAATTAATACATAACGATCCATAGTTATTTCCTTAATTTCCAAAATAATTTAAAAATGCGCTTAAAGCATCTGTGCCATCTTGAGCATGGATCGGTCTTATATTTTCAGCCTGAGCTCGATCCCAGTACTCAACATTAAAGCTACGATTCCCCTGAATTAGCTTAAGCTGTAAATCATTAACATGTTGATGTGGTAAACGTAATGCTGCTGCTTGCCAACCCCGCCCATTAAAATAGGGTCTTAAAATAAGTGGGCTTGCCATTCTTTCTTCCAAACCACCATTTACAATAGGTTGTAATAAGCTTTGAGCGGGTTCATCCGTTCGACTATTTCCATCATCTTTAAATTTAAAAATAATTGGCAATCCAAAAGCCGCACGAGGAAAGTAGTCACCTTGTGTTACTCTTCGGGCATGTCGGTCTGAACGCTGATTAACTGTATTACGAATAGCATCAGGTTCAGACCAACGGCTACGTCCTGGCTGATGTGGTTCATCACCTTTATTTCGCCCAACCTCTATTTTCTGCACACCAACACTATGACCCTGACGAAAATCTTTTAATTGATCAACCGAGTCTTTCCATGCTGTATAAGAACTATTACTTTGTGGTCTTAATATAAGTTGACAGCCTATAGCTTGTGCTTCTACTGCTGTAATAGGGGTAATATGCTGACCAGTCACTTGAACCGCACCTAAACCGCGACGAGTTCTAGCTCCCAAACCGCCAAAGTTTGCCCACCAACGAATCGCTTCCCAAACTTGATGCGTTTGTTGTTCATTTATATTTTTGGCTAAAGCTAAATGTAATTGCCAAGTTAACCCAGCTTTAATCAATTCTTTAGGTTCTTCTTCAATTCGATCTGGTGATGTTTTTCCTTGTGCTGGAAATAATACATATGGCACATCTGCCCAATCCTTTGGATAAGGCAAACCCCTATATCTATTTGTATTCTGATTTCTTCTAAACTCAGCCCACTTTTCAGAATCAGATTTTGAAGTGTTCGTGACCTTTAAAAATACCAAACTCGCATGAACTTCATTTCCAGTCCCACCCCAAAGTCGAGATTCTGCTTGACGAATTGCACCGAGATCACCATTAAAACCCCAGTCTGCTTTATGCTTTGCCAACAATCGCCACCAAAAACGCAATTGCCCACGAATAGTACTAACACGAATAGGCATCTCTTTATCAATGGTTGCAGCTTTTACGCCTCCTCCATATAAAGGTGTGACGAGTTCACAGTGTAAAGTGTGCCAATGTAAAGCTCGCAATTGGTTTATTTGGTTTATATCTGGAACAGAAATGTTGCTATCCAGTGTTCTAATTTTCATAATGTTTATACCACTATTCCTTAAAATATAATTAATCTTTTAATACGATGGTAATATCCTTGGGAAATTCAAATAAATTTGAATTATTACTTTTTACAGGCATTATTCTATTTGCTAAAGCCAAACCTAGTTTTTCAACTAAGGTTTTATTTAACTTAGACTTTGTAATTTCAAAATATTCCTTATCTACAATTACGTCATCTTTGGCTTTTTGCTTTCCATAAAAGTGATTATATTCATCTGACCATTCCTGAAAAAAGGTAATTTGATCTTGTGTAGCAACTTCATCCCTATCACTCTTCGGTGCTTCAATGCCTATCTTTTGATTTATTTTTTTATCAGCAAACCAATGTAACATTGCAAAATACTGTGGTGATAATCTAATTAGCTCTTCATCATTAATTTGAAATTGACGCTTACCATTTTTGGTAAATAAAGTTAACTTAATTGGTTCAAATGACTTATTAATTTCATTGACAATATCGCTAAATTTTTTCCCATGTTCAGGGTTTAATTGATGTTTAGGTAATATTGCATCTCTCATTCGAACAAAAGGAATATTTGCTAACCATACTTTTGCATTAAAAGTATCTAATTCTAGTTCTTCTAGTATCTCAGTATCATTCTGAATTTTTTTAACAAAAGTCTTAATCTTTGTTTGTTCAGGTTGTTTGGCTGGATAATAAAAGCCTCGCAAAGTTTCATATTCAGAACTCACTAGGACATGGGACATTCGATCTTGTGGACGCCCATAAAGAGACAATGCATAACCAGCATAAAAGCCCATTGTTTTACGACCACCAGCGATTGATACATATACGCTAGTTGTATCAACCTGAGTCAACTCACGAATTTTTTTACAAATTGCATTTGCAGCATGTTCATTATCTGAAGGCGTTTTTAAATCACTTAATGGCAGGCCTTTATCATCAACTATAGTGAATAGCTTACTTTCATCAAACTGAATAAAAGGTAGTTGATATTCATGGCACATCTTCTGAAAAATACCTGTATTTCCCAATAGAGTTTCCTTAATTTTTTTAATACCATCTGTCGTTGTTAAGATTTGAACTTCATCAGGAATCCATTTTTCCTCATTATCAGGATCACATGCCAATGCCCATACTGTTTCAGTAATAATCTGGGGTGTCATACCTGTGACAAGAAATAATACATTTTTTGCCATTTTTTAAGTCTACCTAAATAAATTTATAAATTTTTTAAAAATCAAAGATTTCATGTAACAAGTGCAATGTTTTTAACATATTTTAACACTTGTTGAAATAACTGTGAGCTTGTTTGATTTGTATCAAAACATTGAATCTGAATGTTTTTTAATCCAAATTCATTTTTGCACTTAAAAAGCTGTGTGTATGCGTGCTTAGTCTGTTGTAAACGCTGAACTGTTTCATCATATAAACCATAATCACGTTGACGATTTTGGAGTCGTTGGCTAGCTGATTCCAATGAAATATCTAAATACAGCACTAGATCAGGCATAGGTACTGCATATTCTTGTGCCAAGATTTGCTGAATATAGCCATGAATATCGTGTTGATAAGACTGCCAACGAGTCACTATGCTGGTCAAAATACTTCGATCTCCTAGAACTAAAGGCTGATTAAAGTTCGTCTGCAAAGCATGATAATTCGCTCGTGCTGTATATAAAGCTGACATAAAATCATCATCATGTTGCCAGTCACTATAGGCTTGTTCCCACCATTCATTTTGAGGCATTGGGCGAGTCGGGTTAAAAGTAGAGAATTCAACTCCCTCTTTATTCAATTGTTGGCTTAACTGTGCCAGTAAAGTACTTTTACCCGCACCTTTAATCCCCTCAATCGCGATATACATAATGTCCAATACCTTTAGGTTAGTTTGATAACTTTGCACTAATTCGATTTGGAAAAAGCTGTATGACTTCAATATCAAAGTGACGTGAGCCTATCTTGACTTCTTCAGCAAGATCACCAATTTGTAAATGCATAATTTTTGTTGCAAGTGGTGCGTTATATGCTAAATGTCGCTGTGGGATATTGGTTTCATCAAAACCACGGATTTCCCAAAACTCATTTTGTACAGAATCATCAGCCAGATCATAACGACGTAAATGCACAATGCTACCAATCTCTACCTGATGGAGATTTCGCATAGCATCATTAATTTCAATGATTTTCATCATATCCAATCGATCAGTCAGCATTTTCATGGTGTGATTTAGATTAGCTTCCATTTGTTGCATACGATTAAACTCAGGGTTGTCATGCCACCCATCTCCAGAAAGCTCAAATGCAACTTGACGATGATCACGTACCTGATCGTATTCTTTTTGCTTTTCAGCAAGTTTATGCAGTAATTGTTGGTAACCCACTTGAGTCATATAAACAAGCATATCGGCTGATGTATTCATAAATTCCTCATTTATTCTGTGATCAATTATGTCGCTATTCTGCAAAATTAACGGGAACCGCAAGCTTGTAAAATTTGCATAAAATACTGATGGTATTGTTGCAAATCATGCCAAGTCGTTTTTGAAACTTCTGTTATCAAACCTTTTTTGAGCTCGTGGCGATGCTGTACGACAGGCTCAATAATTTGCTCTGGACAATGAATTCGACATACTACTTTCAAAACCTGATGTGGCTGGTGATTTGTTAAATCATAGCCCTGCTGTAATAACCACATCGTAACTAGGCGAAAGAGTTGGTCATAGGTATTGAGGTAATCTATTTCTCGTTGTTGCAAATACAATAGTCCTTGCTGCTCTTGCTGTAGTCGTTGCAACTGTTGTTTAGGCTGTACGACAGCAATGCGTCCTTGTTGTTGTAATTGTTGCAAAATAAGTTTATGCGGCATGGGCATAAGTCTCCGTATTAAGGTGAGATAAAAAATGCTGTAAAGATGTATGTAACTGGACCACATTAATCTTTGGTGGCTGAATATTCGGATCAATGCCTTGATGAATTGGAATAAGACGAGTTGTGCCTTGTTCAGTCGGTGCACTGCACATGATGGTGGCAACCAATTGATCGCCATGATTGATGATGCGATGCAATTGACCTTTTGGCATCAAATAGCTTTCACCTGCCTGATTGATACGGACATAGTCAAGCTTTAGGTGGTTTTGTCCTATCTCTTGTTTAAATGCGGCATCCTGTTTGTTTGCCGCATAGTACTCAAACTCTTGGAAAGGTTGCCCTTGAATATCATCTTTCCAAATTTCACTGGTCAACTGACCCGCTAGAATTAATGAGGAAAAGCTCCAGCGATGATCATGAATATTTTCTTCACAGGATTGACCTGCGAACCAAATATGTAGACGCAATTTATAACCACGATCGAGCAGCACAACTTTTAAAAAACCATTGCCATGTTGATATGAACGTGCAGCTATTTCATTTAAACTAGACTCATCTGCTAAAAGAGCCTGTAAAAATTGGCACAGTTGTTCTTTAGAAAAGTGAGCAGATAACCACTGATTTAAGGCAACAGTCGCATCTGCATGTTGTAGAAAATATTGGTCAAGCTGATTTTGATACTCTTGTAATAATTGTTGAGCTGTATTGTTTTGCATGACGCTTTACCTTTTTCTAGTTGGTAAAGCTATTAAATAATTTTTCTTATAATCACTTGTTATTTCACAAGCTTACATTTTTTATAATAAGCTTCCTCGAGCATGAATTAAGCTTACACCATCCAAAACCTTTTCTCCTACATATTTAGCAGTAACCAAAGCAGATGAGTAATACAAACGAAGATCATCTTCCGCTTTTATAATCTTTTTTAAACGCAAGCAAAGCTTCTCAAATTGCACTAAATTTAAATACAAATAAAAAACGGAATAGTTCAATGCAATACCTAACATAGATAAAATTTGGTGGACTTTCGCTAAGCGCTTTGGATCTCGAATGTCATAACAACAAATCCAATGATAGGTAGGCATATTCACCATAATTATGCTTGATCAATTGTTTTTGCCCATTGCTGGGTATTTAAACGGATATATTTTTTCCATACTCTAAACTGGCGCTCCCATACTGGGTAAAAAAGTGCTCGCCCCTGTTTATTTAAAGTACAAGGGTACTGTTCAGAATGAGAAAAATGCTGTGATTGCAATGTATCACTTAATACTAGATCTAATACCCACTTTTCAACATCCGTGCGGATGCGTTCAGTCAAATCACAGGCTAAAGAATGACGGCCATGTACAGGCTCATGGTAAAAACCAAGCATTGGGTCAAATGCATGAGCATATAAAGCTCGAGTACATTCGGCATAAATAAGACTGTAACTTAATGAAAGTAATACATTGATTGGATCGAGTGGCGGGCGACGATTACGACCTTTAAATTTACACCAATCAGGTGCAATCAACTGAACTGCATAAAATATTGTTTTTGCTGCCGCCCCCTCCAAACCACGAAGCTGATCCATACGGTTGCTTTGTGGTATCAATTGCATGATATTTTTAAATCTTAAAATGATTTGCTCAAACTCTTGATCCGTAAAATATTGCTGTTTATGCCAAAAGTGTAGTAGTTTGAATTGCTGAATACTCTGCGCATAAATCAGTTGTTTAGCATAACCCAGACGTCTTTCATCTTGATCAAGTATTTCAAACTGTTTTATTTTACGATGAACAATACCACTTGAAGGTGGAATATATTGGGCATGATGTTCACATGAGCGAGGGTCTAAGATAATGACTGCAATACCACGACTAGCACAAGCTAAAAGCAAGTGACTGCTTAAAATTGTTTTGGCGCTAATCACAATAGAGGATAAATACTGAAATGCAATCGACAAAGGTCGAGCTAGATGAGCACTATGAACTAGTATACGTTCACGATCGACTTCAATTTGTGTATCTTTCCGATCAATATATAATGTTTGCATGTCTGAGCCTTTTAAGTTTGATTAGCCAATGTATAAACAGTTTGATTGAACTATTCTTTTCGCCTGCCCAAAGAACACTGTATGTTTATGGTTTGGATATATTTTGATGAGAAGGATTCGTTTATTCTCTTGTACTGTTAAATCTTCTAACTGCCCCATAAGCTGTTGTTTTTGATCATGACTCAACCAACATTCAAATACTGATTTTTGTTGATGGATACCAAAAGCCAATAATGTTCTAAAAACTTTTGAACGGATTTTATCGCAACTGATATCGTACATTCCTAAATAATGGTGCATGATGTCTACTCATCGACCTTAATAAAAATAAAGTTAACCCCGTAATGGAAAACAATGATCAAAATGCAAGCTTATGATGTAAAACTCACCCACTCAATTTTGCTTTCTAGGCTTGAAAATAGAGTCTTAAACATATATCAAAAAAAATGTGAAATATTTACAAATACATCAACTTTACTGATACATAATTTGAAATATTTAACCCCTGTAAGCTTTTGCTTTACAACAAGAAAAATAAGCGCTAGAGTCTGAACAGACTTCCCTGTTGATAAGGGATTAAGACCTAATTTAACAGCTAATGCCGCTTGAGACAGTGTCTGAACAGACTTCCCTGTTGATAAGGGATTAAGACTTTGTAGCTCAACGCACCCAGAGCCAAGTTTCTCGTCTGAACAGACTTCCCTGTTGATAAGGGATTAAGACGTTGTGGTGAGCGAACTTCGAACGATATGTACCGTCTGAACAGACTTCCCTGTTGATAAGGGATTAAGACGCAATGTTTATACAATCTAATAACTGACTAACGTCTGAACAGACTTCCCTGTTGATAAGGGATTAAGACGTCTTTAATTCCGTGATACTTTTTACTACTTCCGTCTGAACAGACTTCCCTGTTGATAAGGGATTAAGACAAACACATAGTAAAGAATTACCATTAGTTTGAGTCTGAACAGACATCCCTGTTGATAAGGGATTAAGACTACAGCAGCATATGATGTTGCAGGGAATGACATGGTCTGAACAGACATCCCTGTTGATAAGGGATTAAGACGGTTTGTCAGCTTGGATTGCTTTAGCCACTTGTAGTCTGAACAGACATCCCTGTTGATAAGGGATTAAGACAATACTAAATTGTAAGTTTTATCGGCCTCTAACTGTCTGAACAGACTTCCCTGTTGATAAGGGATTAAGACTGAATCTAAGTTAAAGTCCATAGCAGTTTCCTCAGTCTGAACAGACTTCCCTGTTGATAACGGGTGAACAGCGTAAAAAAACGATGAATATCGTTTTAGCTGTGCAAGACGAGAGCTTTGCTCGAGTTAGACGATGATATAACGTGGTATCATTTACATGATGCTTCCCTGTTGATAAGGGATTAAGACGTATATTCATAAACCAAGGTTTAACCTCCTCATGCGTCTGAACAGACTTCCCTGTTGATAAGGGATTAAGACGTATACATAATCTAGTTCAGGGATCATCACATGTCTGAACAGACTTCCCTGTTGATAAGGGATTAAGACGAATAAAATTTCGTGATAAGCTGTTTCACCATTGTCTGAACAGACTTCCCTGTTGATAAGGGATTAAGACACCATATCATCACGCAATGGGCCTTCGAATTTGAAGTCTGAACAGACTTCCCTGTTGATAAGGGATTAAGACTTTATGATGATAAGCAAGAATTAACGGAGCTAAAGTCTGAACAGACTTCCCTGTTGATAAGGGATTAAGACTTATAAATCCATTCATCACAAACTATAATCTCAAATGTCTGAACAGACTTCCCTGTTGATAAGGGATTAAGACTAAAGATATCTTTGCGATCAATCCCGAAGAAGTCGTCTGAACAGACTTCCCTGTTGATAAGGGATTAAGACATTATCAAAGTTTTGTACTACTGGTTTTGATATAGTCTGAACAGACTTCCCTGTTGATAAGGGATTAAGACCGGTGGAATACCTATCCGTTAAAATCGATGGATATGTCTGAACAGACTACCTTGTTGATAAGGGATTAAGACCAAGAATATTGCTTAGATGAAATTTGCAGCATCGGTCTGAACAGACTACCCTGTTGATAACGGGTGAACAGCGTAAAAAACGATGAATATCGTTTTAGCTGTGCAAGACGAGAGCTTTGCTCAAGCTAGACAATGATATAACGTGGTATCATTTACATGATGCTTCCCTGTTGATAAGGGATTAATTTTGCAAGCTTGTATTACACGATGGGCAGAAAAAATTCACGTTAAATAAACCAATCTTTTTAGAAATAGATTGGTCTTATGCCTTATCGTCATTGTGATACCTTTATAGAACAAGCCTTAAATCAAATTACTGATACATCAGATTTTATGCAATTCTATAACGAAAATTTAACACTCTTTCGACATCACGTGCATGACAACTATTTAGTCCTTGCTGAGCGTCTAAAAAAAGGAACAGGCATTATCCAGTCTTCTAGCGACATATTAAGCTATATGGTCTTGTATGGAGGATTCTTATATCAATGCTTTGACCAAATAACACAACAATTATTCAATGAATACCATCCTTTAAAAAAAGATGCTTCTCCAATTCATATTGTCGATTATGCTTGTGGTCAAGGATCAGCTTCTTTAGTTTTGATTGACAAACTTATGGCGGAGAATAAAGCGATAAACAAGCTTCACATCACACTAATTGAACCATCTCATCACAGTATGGAACGAGCAAAAAAACTGATTCATGCAAAAGCAATGCATTATGGAATTACGCTCACTCTAAAATGCTATGTTTGTTCTTTTGATGCTCTAGATCAAGACTTCTTAGCACATGCTGCCCATCACCAGATTTTTCATTTATTTGCCAACATTTTAGACTTATATAGTTTTGGCGGTTTTAATCTAAATGCTTTAGTGACCAAAATGAAAGTGATTCCAGCTCAACACAGCTTAATTGCCATGAGCACAAGACATCCAAAATCATTTCAATCAAATGATACGCTAGGTTTTAATGAGCTACATCGTTTGATATCCCCAAGTAGTCTCCTCATAGCAAAAGAGTTATGTATACCAAATATTGTATTTTACAAACATAGCTCCAACTTTCGTCGAATGGTTACTGAGAGCAAAAACATGATCGTTTATGCATGCCAATGGACACATGAGGGATAAACATGGATGACCTATTTGCTGATGAAGTCGTTGCACCACTTTTTGGTCAATATAAAAGTTCTTTTCATCCTAGTGGACAAGGTTTCATTATTCATATTGAAAACGGACAATTAATCTATATTCCTCAATTTATTCCACAAAAAATCGCAAATAGAACCCTTGACGTTTTATTAGAGAATAATTTATACGCTTGGCAAACAACCCAATGGGCAAATATCAACGACCTTAAAAATATTGTGTGGAAAAATATCCAATGGAAACAAGATTCAATTAAAATCTACGGTAAGACTCATCTTTTACCACGCCTCACCGCTTGGTACGGAGAGGCAGGTAAAAGTTATACATACTCTGGAATTGAATCACATCCTCTCGCATGGAATAAACCGCTATTGTGGTTGAAACAACAACTTGAGGCTGTCAGCCAATCGTCCTTTAATAGTGTATTACTAAATTGGTATCGTGATGGCCAAGATCATTTAGCTTGGCATGATGATGCAGAGGCAGAGTTAGGAAACAATCCAACGATAGGTTCTTTAAATTTTGGAGCAAGTCGACGTTTTCTATTGCGCCGTAAGGACAATCATAACGATAAAATTGAACTTTTATTAGGTCATGGCGATTTGCTTATTATGGCAGGTGAATTACAACAATACTGGCAACATTGCGTCCCTAAACAGACAAAAGTTAAAAATAGCCGTATTAACCTAACTTTTAGATACATCCACCCATTATTGCCATGAAGTGTTTTTTGGATACCATCTATTCTGAAAAAATTTAAAATATGGGGCTTAGGAAGTTAAAGAGGGTTGTTACGGAGTAGTTTAAGCAAATCAAGGTATAAATTACCATGCCGATGATTGAATCGATATTCCGTTTCTTTAAGATGCAAATAAAACATCTTCTTGTCAATTCCATTAAATTTACTGAGCCGTTTTTTCGCATAGCCCCAAAAGGATTCTATACCGTTAATATGACGTTCCCCACAGGCAAATTCATTGTCCCCGTGATTTACTCTTAAGTGCTTATCAAAGCCAATATCAACTAAACCATCATACCCCCTCCATCCATCTGTATTGATGACTGAATCAAGTTCTATATGCCCACGGATAATCCCTTGCAGCGTAGCTTTTGAGCAATCCGGTACAATTTCCGTGTACACATTTCCGTCCCGTTTGAGCAACCCAAACACAATGGTTTTTCCTGATGCCCCACGACCTCGCTTACCACGAACACGGCGAGCACCAAAGTAAGATTCATCCAGTTCAACGATGCCATTGAAGGGAGATATTTCTTCACATTGGACAGCAATCTTTTTACGCAATTTGATATAAATTGTATTAATGGAGCGGACAGAAATATTGGTAAGTTTAGCAGTATCAGATGCAGTAAAATCTATGGCAAAAAAGCGAATGACTTGCCTGAATTTTGCTTCTGCGATTCTTGAACGGGAATAATATCTA